>NZ_JACCSO010000154.1 GCF_013812955.1 Nannocystis sp.
GGCTGGCTGCGGTCGGCTCGGCCTCCGCGGCCGCGGTTTATGCCGACCGGTACCGCCGCCTCGACGCGCTCGACCGCGGGCTCAGGACACCGGCGGAGATCGCGGAGGTCGACCGCCTGGGCCGCGAGGGTCGGCTCGCTCGCACGACGGCGATCACCATGGGTGTCGGCGGCGCCCTGTTTCTCGTGGCTGGCGCCGCGGTGCTCGTGTCGGCGCCGCGGCGACCGGCCCGCGTGAGCGTCGCGCCATCGCTCACGCCGATCTCGTGGGGCCTGCACCTCCGCGGGAGGTTTTGATGATGATGATGATGCGATACGGACGCGCGCTTCGACCCTGGATCACGTCGGCCTGGCTGCTCGCAGGCTGCAACATCGACACGCTGTTGGGGGAGTTCCACGTCGTGGAGGCGACCGGGGCGAGCACGACCGGGGGCAGCAGCACGGGCGAGACGGGCGGGTCCAGCAGCACGGGCGGATCGTCGTCGTCATCATCGTCTGCGAGCCACGGCGACGGCGAAACCACGGGCACCACGGACTCGAGCGGGGGACCCTGCAGCACGGGCGAGACGACGTCGAGCAGCTCCACAGGCGCGCCGCCGGCGGTCTGCGGGGACGCCGAGATCGACGGCGAGGAGGAGTGCGACGACGGCAACCGCGACGATCTCGACGAGTGCGACAACAGCTGCGCGAGGTCGTGGACCCTCTTTGTGACCTCGGAGTTCATGTACTCCGGCAACATCAACGGGCTCGTGGGGGCCGACACCCGCTGTCGCAACCGGGCGGGGATCGCCAAACTCCCGCGGTCGCTGAGCTATCAGGCGCTGATCAGCGACAGCACGACCGACGCCGCCGAGCGCCTGCACCACGCGCGCGGCTACTACCGCCTCGTCAACGGCCTGCCGGTCGCCCACGGCTGGGACGCGCTGATGACCGGACCACTCGAGAACCCTGTCAACGTGACCGAGGCGAGCCTCACGTCGAACGTGTCCGTGTGGACAGGTACGGCCCCGGGCGGCGTCGCGGTCCCGGGCGCCGAGCACTGCATGGACTGGAAGTCCGAGTTGGTCGCGAGCACGGGCCACTTTGGTAGAAGCAACGAGATCAGCGCGGCCTGGCTGCTCGACCCGAGCATGTTCAACCCGTCGTCGTGCGTGGGGGGCAGCCGCGCGCTCTACTGCATCGAACAGCCCTGAACCTCGAACCCAGGAGTCGAAGATGTACCTTCAAGCTC
Organism: Nannocystis sp.; assembly: GCF_013812955.1. Classification (GTDB taxonomy): domain Bacteria; phylum Myxococcota_A; class Polyangia; order Nannocystales; family Nannocystaceae; genus Nannocystis. Next base: position 1,231 of record NZ_JACCSO010000154.1, read on the forward strand.
GCCGACCGCCCCGCTTCGTCTTCACGATCCCGCTGTTTGTCGCCTGCACCGCCACGCAATCACCGGTGATGGGCGCGACCGAGTCCACCGCGAATGCCACGAGCGCGACCGAGACGGACGGGTCGATAGATCTGCCCACCGATCCGACCCTATCAAGTCTCACGACCTCGACCAGCTCGACGTCCTCGACCAGCTCGACGTCTTCGGCCACGGCAACAACGACCGCGACGGCCGGCAGCACGAGCATGGCTGGGATCTGCGGCGACTTCGTGGTCGACCCGGGCGAGGACTGCGACCTCGGGACGGACAACCGAGATGACGGCCCGTGCACCCTCGACTGCAAGGGCGCGGTCTGTGGCGACGGGAAGATCTGGGCCGACGTCGAGGCGTGTGATCTGGCTGGCGACAACAGCGAGGACTACGCCGGCTGCAGCCCCCTGTGCCAGCTGAATCCGCGCTGCGGCGACGCGATCGTCGACGTGCCGCTCGAGCAGTGCGACGCCGGACCGGCGAACGGCTCCGCCGAGAGCGGCGAAAATTCGGTGCCATGCACCACCGGCTGCCGCTGGGACGCGCGGCTCGCCTTTTTGACGAGCGCTCTCTACGACGCCGACCTCGGGGGCCTCGACGGTGCCGACCAGAAGTGCCGCACGCTGGGCAAGGCGGCCGGCGTGCTGCGCTGGGAGACGCTCAGGGCCTGGATCTCGAGCGGCGAGGTCGGCCCGCTCGACCGCTTCGTGCTGGTCCCGGCGAAGCCGTACGTGCTGCCGACGGGCGAGCGCATCGCCGACAGCCTCGGTGACCTCGTGCTCGACGGACCCGGCGATGGCATCCGCGTCGACGAGGCCGGTAAGCCGCTACCACCGTCTCGGGTCTGGACCAACACCAGCGTGGTCGGCGGGCCATACAGCCCGGTCGAGCATTGCAGCGACTGGGACAGCACGATGCCGGGCCTCGGCGCCCGCGTCGGTTTCAGCCACCTGCCGCACCAGCCAGAGGACCAGTGGAAGACTTGGCAGGAGGACAAGCAGTGGACCAGCTTCATGGGATGGCAGTGCGTCGAGCTGGCCCGCCTGTACTGTTTCGAACAGTGATTTGTGGGCTTTGAGGACAAACGACTCAAAGTTCACAGAGAGCCCACATGAAACGATTTACATTGTTACCACCGCCTCGACGCGCTCGACCGCGGGCTCACGATGCCCGGCGGAGATTGAGGAGGTCGATCCACTGGATCGTGTCGGCCTGGCTGCTCGCGGGCTGCAACATCGACACGTTGTTGGGGGAGTTCCACGTCGTCGAGGGGACAGGGGGCAGCACGACCGGCGGCAGCAGCACGGGCGAGACGGGCGGGTCCAGCAGCACGGGCGGATCGTCGTCGTCGTCGTCGTCCGCGAGCCACGGCGACGGCGAAACCACGGGCACCACGGACTCGAGCGGGGCACCCGGCAGCACCGGCGAGACGACGTCGAGCAGCTCCACAGGCGCGCCGCCGGCGGTCTGCGGGGACGCCGAGGTCGACGGCGAGGATGAGTGCGACGACGGCAACCGCGACGATCTCGACGAGTGCGACAACAGCTGCGCGAGGTCGTGGACCATCTTTGTGACCTCGGAGTTCACGTACTCCGGCAACATCAACGGGCTCGTGGGGGCCGACACCCGCTGTCGCAACCGGGCGGGGATCGCCAAACTCCCGCGGTCGCTGAGCTACAAGGCGCTGATCAGCGACAGCACGACCGACGCCGCCGAGCGCCTGCACCACGCGCGCGGCTACTACCGCCTCGTCAACGGCCTGCCGGTCGCCCACGGCTGGGACGCGCTGATGACCGGACCGCTCGAGAACCCGGTCAATGTGACCGAATCGAGCCTCACGGCGAACGTGTCCGTGTGGACAGGTACGGCCCCGGGCGGCGTCGCGGCCCCGGGCGCCGACCACTGCATGGACTGGAAGTCCGAGTTGGTGGCGAGCACAGGCCACTGGGGCTGGAGCAGCGAGGTCGACGCGGCCTGGCTGCTCTACCCGAGCATGACAAACCCGACCTCTTGCATTGATATCGGGGCGCTCTATTGCGTCGAACAGCCCTGAACCTCGAACCCAGGAGTCGAAGATGTACCTTCAAGCTCGCCGACCACCCCGCTTCATCTTAGCGATCCCGCTGTTTTCCGCCTGCACCGCCACGCAGTTACCGGATAAGGACGCGACGGAGTCCACCGCGAATTCCACGAGCGCAACCGAGACGGACGGGTCGGTAGAGCTGCCCACCGATCCGACCCTATCAAGCCTTACCACCTCGACCAGTTCGACGTCCTCGACCAGTTCGACGTCCTCGGCCACAACGACTACGACGGCCGGCAGCACGAGCATGGCTGGGATCTGCGGCGACTTCGTGGTCGACCCGGGCGAGGATTGCGACCTCGGGACGGACAACCGAGATGACGGCCCGTGCACCCTCGACTGCAAGGGCGCGGTCTGTGGCGACGGGAAGATCTGGGCCGACGTGGAGGCCTGTGATCTGGCCGGCGACAACAGCGAGGACTACGCCGGCTGCAGCCCCCTGTGCCAGATGAATCCGCGCTGTGGTGACGCGACCGTCGACGTGCCGCTCGAGCAGTGCGACGCCGGACCGGCGAACGGCTCCGCCGAGAGCGGCGAAAAGTCGGTGCCATGTACCATCGGCTGCCGCTGGGACGCGCGGCTCGCCTTTCTGACGAGCGTCCTCTACGACGCCGATCTTGGGGGACTCGACGGCGCCGACCAGAAGTGTCGCACCCTGGGCAAGGCGGCCGGCGTGCCGCGCTGGGAGACGCTCAGGGCCTGGATCTCGAGCGGCGAGGTCGGCCCGCTCGACCGCTTCGTCGACAGCCTCGGCGACCTCGTGCTCGATGGACCCGGCGACGGCATCCGCGTCGACGAGATCGGCAAGCCGCTGCCGTCGTCGCTGGTCTGGACCAACACCAGCGTGGTCGGCGGACCGTACAGCCCGGTCGAGCATTGCAGCGACTGGGACAGCACGATGCTGGGCCTCGGCGCCCGAATCGGCCTCAGCCACCTGCCGCACCAGCCGGAGGACCAGTGGAAGACGTGGCAGGAGGACAAGCAGTGGACCAGCTTCACGGGAAAGGAATGTTTCAAGCTGGCCCGCCTGTACTGTTTCGAGCAGTGACATGGAGGTTTCGCCACGCGAGGGCAGAGCGCCCGGTTATCTTTCCTCCGGGACAGGCCCACCTGTCTCTCGGGACAGACGGTCCGCTCACTTCTTCAGCTTGAGCGCGTCGCGCAGCTTGACGGCCCAGCTCTCGAGGTCCGACACCGTGCTCTGCAGCAGGGCGGGGGAGGCGGCCAGCGAGGCCAGCTGCGTCTCGAGCAATTGTTTGGCGCGGCGGATGCGGGTGCGCGCGGTGCCCTCGGGGATCTCGAGCACGTCGCCGATGTCCTTGGCGGTCATGCTCTCCCAGTAATAGAGCTCGAGGATCATCTGCGATTCGACCGGGATCTTGCGCAGCGCCTGCAGCAGCAGCTGGGTCTCTTGCACCTGCGCGATCAGGGTCGTCGGCGTCGGTCCGTAGTCCTCGACCGAGCGCTCGGCCGGGTCGAAGCGCTCGCCGTCGCGACGCTTGCCGCGGTAGTGCTCGAGCAAGATGTTGCGCGCTATGCCGAACAGATACGCCTGGAACGTCGTACCTTCGCGGATCCGCGACTGCGTCTCGACCAGCACGAGGAAGGTCCGCTGGATCAGATCCGGCGCCTGCTCGCCCGCCTTGCTGCGAAAAAATCGCGACAGGCTCTCGTAGTAGCGCTCGAACAGGATCTCTCCGGCATCCTCATCGCCGTCGCGCCAGGCCCCAAGGAGCTGCTGTTCATCCATCACCGGTCGGATGGTAGCCGGAACCGGGCCCGCGGTGCGGCCGGGCCGGGCACTTGCGCCGGCAACGACTTCGCGTCCGACCCACCCGTGACGCACAAGCCGCTGAATTTGCTCCGATGTGCCGTAACGCTCCAGCTCCTCGGCAGAGGCGGGCCGGGCCGTCACGGGCGAGCTCACGGCGCGGGCGCGGGAGGGCCCGTCATCATCGTCAGCGAAGGCGGGTGAGCAGGGCCTCGGCCTCGGCGGTCTGGGCCGCGAAGGTCTCGGGGTCCAGGCCGGCATAACCGGCCCGGGCGGCGCCGGCGAGCTCACGGGCGCGGGCGCGGTCCGGCGTCTTGCCGGCCAGCAAGGCGCGGGCGAGCAGCAGCTGGGCCTCGAAGACATCCTCCTTGACGACCTCCGAGCTGCTGCGGATCTGCAGCGCGCGCTCGGCCGCCGGGACCGCGTCTTCACCGGCGTCGAGCTCGAGCTTGGCCAACGCGACCAGGCACTGGGCGACGTCCGGGTGGTTGGCGCCGAGGCTCTGCTCGCGGATCTTCAGGGCCGCGGCGAGGCGCTCGTGGGCCTCGGGGAAGCGGCGCAGGCGGGTCAGCGTGTGCCCGAGGTTGTAGAGGCTGCGGGCGGTCAGCGGGTGCTCGGCGCCAAGGGTCTGCTCGCGGATCTTGAGCGCGCGCAGCTGATAGTCGAAGGCGGCCTTGAGGTTGCCGAGCTCGCCCTGGATCTCGCCGAGGTCGTCGAGGTTGTGGGCGACGTCGGGGTTCTCGGCCCCGAAGGCCTGCTCGCGGATCTGCAGGGCGCGCTCGTAGAAGGGCACGCTCTCGGCGGCCTTGTCCTCGTTGAGCAGCACCAGGCCGAGGTTGGTCAGCGAGTAGGCGACGTTCGGGTGGTTCGGGCCCAGCACCTTCTCCTGGATCTGCAGCGCGCGCGCGTAGTAGTCGCGGGCGGTGGCGTGGTCGCCGAGCACCAGCGCGGTGTTGCCGAGGTTGATCAGGGTCGCCGCGGTGTTCGGGTGCTCGAGGCCGAGCGCGGCCTCGCGGATCTTGAGCGCACGGTCGTAATGATCGCGTGCGCGGCCGAATTCTCCCTGCGCGTAGTCGACGGCGCCGAGGCTGTTTTCGGTGTCGCCGACGCGCGGGTGCTGGCCGCCGAGCACGCGCACGCGGATCGCCAGGGCCTCGCCGAGGTACTTCGCGGCCTCGTCGTAGCGGCCGCGCGCGTAGGCGGTGTTGCCGAGGTCGTGCAGGGACGACGCGGCCGCCGGGTGGTCGCTGCCGAGGGTCTCGCGGCGGATCGTCAGGGCGCGCAGGAAGTAAGTGTCGGCCTCCGCGAACTCGCCCTTGCTGTGATACGCGGTGCCGAGGCCGGCGAGCGCGTCGGCGATCGCCAGGGCGCGGGCGTGGGTCTCGGCGTCGTCGGGCAGCTTCTCGTAGATCGCCAGGGCCTCGCTGGTGGTGGCGATCGCCTCGGCGAACTTGGCCTGGCTGTGGAGCACGCGGCCGATCACGGCGAGCAGCTGGGCGCGCATGCGCAGGTCGCCGCCGGCCCAGGCGATCGCGGCCTCGGCCGCGAGGCGCAGGTTGACGGCCCGCTCGTGCTGGGCCTGCTCGACGCCGACCAGGCCGATCAGCTGGACCCACGCGTCGGCGGCGACGCTGGCGTGTTTGCCCGCGGCGGCGACCGAGATCGCCTCCTCGCTCGCGGTCTCGGCCTCGCGCGTGCTGCCCGACTGAAACAGCAGGCCGGCCTCGATCACCAGCGCCTCGGCCAGCACCGGCGCATAGTCGAGCGTGCGCGCCTGCTCGGTCGCGCTGCGGGCGGTCTGCAACCCGAGCCCGTACTTGCCCGCCCGCTCGAGCGCCTTCGCCGAGTCGAGTCGCACCCGCACGGCATCCACCGCCGCTCTTGTCTGGACATCGGGCGGCAGCACCACGCTGCTGGTCAGCGACGCCTCATCGGTGCAGCTGCGCAGATCGCTGAGACCGGCCACCGTCGAGACCGCGCGCTCGACCACCGCCGCGTCCGCATGCGTGAACACCTCGCTCACCGCGCGCAGCTCGCTGAGGCGCCGCGCCAGACAGGCGCCCTGGAGGTGCAGCAGCTCGACGCTCTGCGCCTTGTCGATGTAGGTCGCGGTGCAGACGGCCGCCTGCATCTGCACCCAGGCCCCGGTGTAGCGGTCGAGCGTGGTCGCCACGCGCTGCCAGGTGTCCTCGGCGAAGGCGCCGTCGCTGGCCGCGAGGAAGGCGGTGTGCGCGGTCTGGCGGGTCTTCTGGTCCCACACGCCGACCAGGCCCTGCTCGGCGTCGTTGCAGCGGCCCTGGGACTGGGCCAGGTATTGCGCGTAGCCGCCGGCCGCGAGCGCAGCGACCGTGACGGCGCCGGCGATCGCGATCCAGCGCCGGCGCTGGCCGCCGGGGTCGCGGGCGAGCGCCTCGAGCAGCGCGGACATCGACGGGTAGCGGTTGGCGGGCTCGCAGGCGAGGCCCTTGAGCAGGACCTTGCGCAGCCACACCGGCACGCGCGCTTGCGACTCGCGCGGGGCGTCGGCGACCTTGCCGCTGACGACCGCGAGCGCGAGCGTGGCCATCGAGTCGGCCGGGAACGGCGGGGTGCCGTAGAGGGCCTCGTAGAGGGCGACGCAGAAGCTGAATTGGTCGGTGCGGGCATCGGTGGCGAGGCCCATGTGCTGCTCGGAGGACATGTACGCCGGGGTGCCGAGCACCGCCCCGTGCTGGGTGAGCTCGCGGCTCATCGAGTGCACGCTGGCGACCATGGCCTGCTCGCTGCCGCGGTCCTCGGGTTCGTCCTCGGTGGCCTTGGCGAGGCCGAAGTCGAGGACCTGGGCCTGGTCGGTGCGGGAGACGAGCACGTTCTCGGGCTTGAAGTCGCGATGGATGAGGCCGGCGTCGTGGGCGGCCTGGAGGCCGCGCCCGGCCTGCTGGAACACCGCGAGGACCTCTTTGCGGGTGCGCGGCTGGGCGCGCAGCCACGACTTGAGGGTCGAGCCCTCGACGAATTCCATGGCGATGAAGACGCGGTCGCCGTAGGTGCCGACATCGTGGACGGAGACGACGTTGGCGTGGCGCAGGCGGGCCATCGCCTGGGCCTCGCGCAGGAGCCGGGCGTGGCCGTCGTTGAACGACTGGGTGCCGCCGCTGCGCGAGATGGTCTCGGTGTGCAGCAGCTTGAGCGCGACCTTGCGGTCGAGCTGGGGATCGTAGGCCGCGTAGACCACGCCCATGCCGCCCGCGCCGAGCGCATTGAGGACCACGTAGCGCCCGATCAGCTGGCCGTGGCCGATCTCCTCCGGGTTGAAGTAGTTGATCGGCGAGCTGCCGCCGGCGGTGCGCGCCAGGCTCGGATCTTCATGGGCCGCGCCGGCCGAGCTGCCCGCACCGGCCGCACCGGCCGCGCCGGCCGCACCGGCCGAC
>NZ_JACCSO010000155.1 GCF_013812955.1 Nannocystis sp.
CGCCGCGCCCGAGCGCGCCGGCCTGCACCTGCACGCGGGCGGTCTCGCTGGCGAAGTTGACGGCGGCCCCGGCGACGCCGGGCACCTGGACCAGCGCCTTCTCGAGGGTGATGGCACAGTTGGCGCAGCGCAGGCCGGCGATCGACAGGTCGATCGTCTCGAGCGCTTCGTGCTCCGTCGCGGTCACCGCCGCATCATAACCCGCGGCCGGGCGCGGAGGCTCAGAAGCAGTACATGCCGCTGCCGTTGTTCGGCAGGGCGATGTTGATGCAGGCCATGCCGGTGGGGCAGTCCTTGACGCCCGCGCACTTGAGGGCGCACACGTTCTGGGCCGGGGCGATGTTGACGCACTCCTGGACGGCCGGGGCCATGGGCTTGACCCCGCAGTCGGCGGCCGAGTCGCACAGCAGCGTGCAGTAGCCATCGGTGACGACGTCGTTGGCGTCGGTCAGCGTGAAGCAGCCGTCGGTCGAGGCGTCGCAGGGGGTGTTGTCGAGGCAATGTTCGTAGAGGCCGGCCTTCGGCTGCGGGTCCTTGGGCGGGGGGATCGGCGGGTCGCCGGTGCTCTCCTCCATCGTCGTCATCGTCGTCATCACCCCGGTGGTGTCGTCGCTGGTGGTGGTCGAGGGGTCGACGGTGGTGGTGGTCGAGGGGTCGACGGTGGTGGTGGTGAGGGTGGTCGCCGGGCTCGTGGTGCCCTCCTCGCCGGTGGTCCCGGGCGCGGCGGTGGTGCCCTCGTCGCCCGTGGTCGGTGCGCCGGTCGAGCTCGCCGACGCGCTGGTCGGGTTGCTCACCTGGGTCGGGTTGATGCCGCTGATCGAGAAGCCGCTGTTGGCGTCATCGCCGTTGGCACAGGCGCCTGCCAGGACCAGCGCGCAACCGACACCCAGAAGACGAAGCAAAGAGCCGTGCATCATAAGACCTCCGTAACGACGCCCCGCGAGTCTCCATGATGACCCGCAGTCACGCGACAATCCCGTCTTATCGACAAGGCGTGCGCAGCGTCAAGCGGGATCTGCGGGCGCAGGGCCTGGGCTTGCTTCACGGCGCGTCCGCGCCTGGGCTTGCTTCACGGCGCGTCCGCGCCTGGGCTTGGCCTCACCGCTCCAGGAGGCGTGCGCGCCCGCCTGCGCCCCCGGACCCAGCGCAGCGCGGCGCGGGCCACCAGCACCAGCGCCAGCAGCAGACACGCCGCCCGGCCCTGCACCAGGAAAGTGCTGGCGAGGCCGGTGCTCCACGGCATCAACGGCGGTCCGCCGAACACCAGCGTGTCCGGGGCCCGACACATCAACAGCGCCGCCGCGGTGGCGGCCGCCCACGGCAGTAACACGGTGCGGACGACCGCCACGCCGCTGCTGTCCCAGCGCCGCATCGCCAGCATCGCCAGCCCCACCAACAGCAACAGCCCCGGGATGCTGCCCTGGAGCAGGTCCCAGCCCAGCGGCGGGTACACGGCGGGGTTGGAGAGGGTCGGCCAGCCGCAGTGGATGGCCACCCCCAAGGTGGCGACGATCAGCCAGCCGAGGCCCAGGGAAGGTCCGAGCCAGCGCGGTCCAGAGAGCACGCCGCCGAGCCAGCGGAAGCGGATGCTCCATGGGACATGTTGTCCGGGCCCTGTTCGTAAGGACAGGCTGCCAGCGAGCGCAATTACGCTTGCGATCAGCCAGCGGGTCGGACCGGGTCGCGGCAGGGTGGCGCCGCGGGCCGGATCGGCGAGGGCGGTCTGCCAGGGGCGACCGACGGCGGCGGGGTGGAGCTGCGCGCCCAGGACATCGGCGAGCATGCGGGCGAGGTCGATGAGGTGCAGCATCTTCTGCTTGCCGGGCTGGACCTTGCCGCCGGCGACGCAGGCGCGGACCAGGCGGATGCTCGGCTCGGAGCCGCCGTGACCGCCGAGGCTGCGGTGGCCGTGGTCGGAGAGCACGACCCAGACGGTCTTCTCGTCGGCGGGATGGGCCGCAAACAGCGCGGCGAGGAGGTCGTCGCTCCACTTGGCCGCCTCGGCGTACTCGGGCGAGGCGCCGCCGTGGCTGTGGCCGGCCTCGTCGATGCGCAGGACGTGGATGAAGGCGAGGCGGGCGGGCGAGCGCACGGCCGCGAGCGCGGCGTCGGGGAATTCGCTGCGCCAGGCGTCGCTGACGGGGGCCTTGTCGGGCGGGATCTCGGGCAGGGCGCTGTGAAAGCCGAAGGAGTGGACGATCTCCGGGTGGGACTCGGCGACGGCGATGCTGTCGACCTGCGGCGGCAGGGCCCCGCGCGGCGGCGCCTTCATGAGGCCGATGTGATACTGGAGTCCGGACTGCTGCTGGGTGAGGCCGGTCCACAGGGCGTGTTGCACCGGCAACGAGACGGTCGGGAAGCCGACGTCGAGCCGCAGATCCTGACCGGAGGCGCAGATGCCGGAGAGCGACGGCAGGGCCTCGGCGGCCCGGCTCGAGAGACCGTCGAGCAGGACGACTCGCACCTGCTCGACCGGCTCGAGACCCTCACCGAGCTTCGGGGTGGTCCAGACCGGTCGGTCCTCGGGCACCGCGCCGTCGATGAAGAAGCGGCGGATGAAGCCGCGGCGCAGCTCGCCGAGCCCAAAAGACGCGGCGACGAGGCCGGTGATCAGGGCGGTCCTGGCTGCGATCGAGCGCAAGCGCGCGGTCATGCGCGCAGGTTAGGCGATCGCGGCGGCGGCGTCATCCCCTGCGCCGATGGCGGGATCGGCGGCCGGCACGGTGATGGCCGCAGACCGGTCGGGGCCGGCGAAGAACCCCGATCGGCGATGATACGCGCAGGCCTGCGCTCACAGCGAGCAGGTGTCCCCGCAGGCGCAGGCGGGCGGCGCCGGGGGGGAGGTGGCGGGCGTGGACTCGGGCGTGGGCGCGGAGGTGGCCACCTGAACGCCGAGCAGCGGCCAGGCGAGGAGGGCGCCTCGCAGCACGGACGCGGACGCCAACATGCGGCCCGTGTGCCGCGTGTTGGCGCTCGAACATCGTACTGTGGTGAATGACGGGCCCATGGTGTTCGATGCACGGGTTCGCATTCGTGGCCGGCCGTCGCCATTTTGTTGGCCCGCGGCGACCACCGCAACGTGTCCCAAGGGCCATCTTGGCTGCACCCTCGCGTACGGGCTATGGGGCCGGAGCGAGCGACGGGCGTGCTTCCGCATCTGGGGGAGTGTCATCGGATTTGCGGGCGCTTGCGTCGACGATCCATTCGGCGCGATAGTGCAGTGATGGACAGCGATCGGTTTGCGGGGTCTCGTCATCGTCCGGTCCTCGCCGCTCTATTGCTGGGCGCCGCGTGCACGACGGAGGAGCTGCACGATGGTCTGTTCACGGCGGCCGAGTGGGAGAAGATCCAGACGCTCTCGCCGCTGCCGGAGCCGCCCGAGGATACGACCAACCGATTCGCCACCGACCCGAAGGCCGCGGCCTTCGGGCAGCGGCTGTTCTTCGAGACCGATTATGCCGGGCCGCTGGCGATCGGGGACGACGGCAGCAACGGCGGACTCGGCATGGTCGGTGACACCGGCAAGATCGCGTGCGCCTCGTGCCACGAGGGGCCGTGGCTGATCGACCTGCGCTCGCAGCCCGACAACGTCTCGCTGGGCGCCGCGATCATCCCCCGCAACTCGGCGTCGATGGTCAACGTCGCCTATTACTTCCCGTGGATCGAGAACGACGGCCTGCTGGACTCGATCTGGTCGGAGGCGATGGTCGACATCGAGTTCAACCTCGGCTTCAACTCGAGCCGCTCGCGCCTCGCCCATGTCATCTTCGCCAAGCACCGCGAGGAGTACAACGCGCTCTTCGATCCCGACCTCGACCCGGCCCTCGATCCGGACCACCCCGACGCCGCCCGCTTCCCCGCCAACGCCGTCCCGGCCTCCCCCGAGTGGATGGCGATGAGCGCCGCCGACCAGGACCACGTCACCGGCATCTTCGTCAACTTCGGCAAGTCGCTGCACGCCCACCTCCGGCGCCTCGTCAGCCGCAACGCGCCCTTCGACAGGTACGTCGAGGGTGATACGGCGGCGATCGGCGCGGCGGCCAAGCGCGGCCTCAAGCTGTTCGTCGGCAAGGCCGGCTGCGTCGAGTGTCACAACACGCCGCACTTCAGCGACGACGACTTCCACAACAACGGCCTCGCCGTCGATGGCCCCAACGTCGCGAACGAGGAGGGCCGGTTCGCCCGCGTCGACTTCCTGCTCGCCCACGAGTTCAACTCGAACAGCAAGTGGAGCGACGACCGCGAGACCGGCCGCCTCGACGGCGTGACCAAGGACGAAGCGCTGAAGGGCCAGTGGCGCACCAAGGGCCTGCGCCAGGTCGCCGAGACCGGACCCTTCATGCACTCGGGTCAGTTCGCCACGCTCGCGGAGGTGGTCGACTTCTACGACAAGGGCGGCCACGAGACCGGCTTTGTCGGGACCAAGGACGACATCGTCAAGCCGCTGAATCTCAGCGACACCGAGAAGACCGACCTCGTCGCGTTCCTGCAGAGCCTGACCGGCGAGGAGGTCTCGGCGGAGCTGCTGCGTAACCCGGGCTGAGCGCGGGCCAGGCGTCGGCGCGAGGGCCGAGGTCGAGCGAGGACTCAGGCCGTCGCGGCCGGGCCGAGGTAGCGCAGCACCAGCAGGGTGACATCGTCGCGCTGGACGTCGGTCCACGCGGCGACCGCGGCCATCAGCTCCGTGCAGATCTGCTCGACGGGTAGCTCGCGCCGGGCCGCGAGCGCGCCGCAGAGCCGGTCCATGCCGAACTGCTGGCGGCGGGTGTCCATCGCCTCGGTGACGCCGTCGGAGTAGAGCAGCATCAGGTCGCCCGGTCGCAGCTGCAGGCTCGCGTCGGGCATCGCGGGGCCGACGTCGGGGACGACGCCGAGCCAGGTGCCGGGGGTCTCGACGCGCTCACAGGCACCGTCGGCGGCGCGGCAGACCACGATGTCCTCGTGCGCGCCGGCGAAGTACACCTGCCCGTCGCCGAGCACGCGCAGCAGCGTCAGGGTGACGTGCTCGTCCTGCTCGAGGCGGGTGCGGATGTTCCGGTGGAGGATCGCATTGAGGGCGGGGATCAGCTGCGCGGGGCGGGCGTCGGGGCGCTCCTGCACGAGCACGGCGATCAGGCTCTGGACCATCAACATGACGAGGCCGGCGGTCAGCCCGTGACCGGCGACGTCGCCGATCCCGAGCCAGCAGCCGTCCTCGACCGGGAGGATGTCGTAATAGTCGCCGCCGACCTCGCTGGCCGGGAGCATGCGCGCGGCGACGGTGAAGCCGGGCACGACGATGTCGCGGGGGAGGATCGAGGTCTGGATGCGGGTGGCGATCTCCAGCTCGCGCTCGAGGCGCTCCTGCACGGCGAGCTGGGCGCGCGAGCGGGCCAGCTCGCCGGCCATCGCATTCATGGCGAGCGCCAGAGTCTGGACCTCGATCGGGCCGTCGGCGGGGGCGCGCGCGTCGAGCTGTCCGGCCGCGAGGGTGCGGGTGAACTCGACCAGGCGATCGACAGGGCGCGAGAGTCGGCGGGCGATCGCCCACGCGAGGCCGGCCGCGACCAGCACGCCCAGCACGGCCAGCAGCGACAGCCAGCGGGTCAGCGCGCGGCTGGTCGCCAGCGCCTCGTCGAGCGACTCGAAGAACACGGCGCCGAGGGCTCGCTCACCGGTGTAACCGGGCACGCGGGCGCGTCGCAGCAAGTAGCGCTCGCCCTGCAGGGTGCGCTCAACCACTTCGTCGCCGAGGGCGGCGGTCATCGGCGCGAGCGCGGCGGCGAGGCCGAGCTCGTCGGGGCCATGGGCCACGGCGGCGCCGTCGAGCACGAGCGCGACGCCGGTGCCGGTCTGGCGCTGCACAGCCGCGGCGACCCGGTC
>NZ_JACCSO010000476.1 GCF_013812955.1 Nannocystis sp.
GTGCAGCTTCGGGCTCCCGCGCCTGATCCCCGAGCCGCGCGAGCGCCTGCCCGGCGCCGCCGCCTGGCAGGTCCTGCGCCAGCCGCCGACCCGCGAGCTGGTGATCCCGCTCGGCCTGCTGTTCGCCGCGATCAGCGTGTTCTACGCCTTCTACGCCCGCCGCGTGCTCGACGTCGGCATCGACCCCGCCTGGGTCGGACTGGTGATGAACCTCGGCGTGCTCGCCGAGCTGCCGTGCCTGTTCGCCGCCGGCGCGCTGCTGCGGCGCTTCTCACTGCGATCCCTGATCCTGTTCGGCGCGCTGTGTCTCATGCTGCGCTTGGCCCTGCTCGCCGCGATCTCCGACCCACTCGTCACCGTCGCCTCGCAGGTGCTGCACGGCCCCGTCGTGCTCGCGATCTACCTGATCCCGCCGATGTACCTGAACCTCAAGGCCCCGCCCGGCGTGCGCAACGGCGTGCAGGGCCTGTACGCGATGCTCTGCTTCGGCCTCGCCCGCCTGCTCGGCTCGGTCGCCGCCGGCTACGCCGCCGAGGTCGACCTCGCCTGGGCCTTCGTGCTCGGCTCGGCCCTCTCGGCCCTCGCCTTCACCTGGCTATGGCTGCGCTTCCACGACCCCGAAGCCGACGCCGCCCTGCGCACCCACAACCCCGCCCCGACCTGAACCCTCACAAAAAAATCACTCGCGCCCCGAGCTCACTCGTCCGCCTCGGGCAGGTCCGCCTCGCTCATCACGACCCGCTTCGGCGGCGCCGCGGGCACCGGCTGCAGGCGCCCGACCACCGGCACCACGGCGATCGCCCCGAGCTCACCCGGCAGCGGCCGCAGCACCGCCGCGAACGCCTCGATCGCCGCGGTCACCAGCGCATCGTCCTGCGTCTGCAGCACCGCTCGCGCATCCCTGACCCCCGCGAGCACCGCGGTACGAGCCTCGGGGTCCAGCTTCTCCTGCTCGGCGACGATCCGCTCGGCGCGCTGGGCCATGCTCTCGAGGCGCTGCTGGCGTTCGCGGATCTCGCGGGCCTGTCGCTGCTCGATCTCCTCGGCGCGCGCCGCCTCGACCATCGTTGCGAGTACATCCGCCTCGAAGCCGCCGCGACCCTCGACCACCAGCCGGGCCTCCTTGCCACGCAGCAGCTCGCGCACCGACACCTCGAGCACCTGACTGGCATCGAGCGTGAACTTGACCTCGATCTCCGGTCGCCCCATCACCGTGAAGCCGAGCAACAGCGGCGCCTCGGCCCCGCCGCGATCACCCTCGAGCACTCGACACGCCGCGCTCGGCCGGCCATCGCCCGGGGTCGTCACCGGCTCCGAGTGCTCGGCCGGCACCACCGCCCCGCGCGGGAACAACAAGATCGGCGCGGCCCCACCGACCTGCAGCGACAGCGGCCGCGACAGCGCCTCCTGGACCGTGATCTCCGGGCTGCGCGAGGCCAGCAATCCCGCCAGGATCGCCGCGCCGCGAGCCACCACCTCATCAGCATCCAGCCCCGCGCTCGGAATCTTTTTAAAGATTGCCTCGACCCGGCCGTGCAGCGCGGGCATGCGCGCGCAGCCGCCGATCATCAGCACCTGCGCGACCTGCTGCGCCGGCCGGCCCGCGTCATCGAGCGCCCGCTGCAGCGCCGCCACGCAGCGGTCCAGCAGGTCCGCGACCAGCTTCTCCAGCCGCGCCTGCGTCAGCTTGCTCTGGAGGTGCTTCGGTCCGGCCTCGTCGGCCGCCAGGTACGGCAGGTGCACCGTCACCTCCTTGCCGTCGGAGAGGGCCACCCGCGCCTTCTCGGCCGCGTCGCGCATGCGCGCCCGCGCGACCGGATCTTCCGTGCCATCGACCCCGGCCTGCTCGAGGAACTCCGCCTGCAACCACTCGACCACGCGCGCATCGAGGTCCTCGCCGCCGACATCGACCCCGCGCTGCGCCAGCACCTCGACGCTCTTCTCACCGACCTCGATCAGCGCGGCATCGAAGCCCCCGCCGCCGAAATCAATCACCGCGATCAGCTCCTCGCCGACCGTGCTGCGGCTCGCCTGATACACCAGCGCCGCCGCGGTCGTCGCATGCACCAGCCGACGCACCTCGAGACCTCCGAGCCGACACGCCGCGATCGTCGCGCGTCGCTGGGCATCATCGAGGTGTCCGTGCACCGCCACCACCGCGGCCGGCAGCTGCTCGCCCAGCTGGGTCTCCGCCGCCCGCCGGACCTGGCGCAGCAGCGGCGCCAGCAGCTCGGCCGGCGTCAACAATTGCTCGCCCAGCTTCACCACCGCGTCGCCGTTGGCACCGCGCTGCAGCGCGATCGGCAGCCAGGCCGCGGGCTCGAGCTCGTCGAAGCGGCGACCGAGCAGGCGCCGCGCGCCGAGCAGCATCTGCTGCGGCTGGGTCAGGCTCAGCCGCCGGGCTCGCTCACCGACCACCACCGCGCCCTCGCCATCGACGCCGACCACGGACGCCTCGCGATACGCCTGTCGACCCGCCAGCAGCGTCGCAGCCTTGCCGGCCTCGAACACACCGACCGCACAGCGTGTCGTCCCCAGATCGATGCCGATCGCCAGGCTCATCGTGCGCGGCAGCCTACACGCCCGGCGATCGCTGTCAACCTGGCGCGGCGGGCCCGCTGCCCAGACCGCCAACCAGTTCAGCCCGCCAACCCGACCTCGAGCTGCGTCGCCAGCGTGCGCACGATCTGCTCGGCCGCGGTCGTCAACACCGTGCCGGGCCCGAACACCGCCGCCACGCCCATCTCGCGCAGCGTGCCGTGGTCCGCGGGAGGGATCACGCCGCCGACCACGATCATGATGTCCGCACGCCCGAGCCGCTGCAGCTCGCGCTGCAGCTGCGGCACCAGCGTCAGGTGCCCGGCCGCGAGCGACGACACCCCGACCACGTGCACATCGTTCTCGACCGCCTGCAGCGCCGTCTCCTCCGGGGTCTGGAACAGCGGGCCGATGTCGACATCGAAGCCCATGTCCGCGAACGCCGTGGCGATCACCTTGGCGCCGCGGTCATGCCCGTCCTGACCCATCTTCGCGACCAGCAGCCGCGGCCGCCGTCCTTCACCCTCGCTGAAGCGCCGACACAGATCCTGCACCTGCTCGATCGACGCCCCGTCGCTCACCGCCGCACTGTACACGCCGCGCACCGTCCGCGTCACCGCCTGGTGCCGGCCCCACACCTGCTCGAGCGCCAGACTGATCTCACCGACAGTCGCTCGCGCACGCGCAGCGACCACCGCCAGCGCCAACAAGTTGCCGGGCTCGCCGGCCGCGCAGCGCGTCAATGCATCGAGGCTCGCCTGCACCGCGACCGGGTCCCGCTCGCTGCGCAACTTCGCGAGCCGTGCCAGCTGCGCCGCGCGCACGGCCGTATTGTCGACCTTCAACACCTCGAGCGGCGCCTCTTGCTCGAGCACGTGGCGATTGACGCCGATCACCGCCTGGGCGCCGCTGTCGATGCGCCCCTGGGTGCGGGCCGCCGCCTCCTCGATGCGCAGCTTCGGCAGCCCCTGCTCGATCGCCCGCGCCATGCCGCCGAGCGCCTCGACCTCCTCGATCAATTCCCACGCGCGTCCGGCCAGGTCCCAGGTCAGGCGCTCGACGTGATAGCTGCCGCCCCACGGGTCGATCGCCCGGCTGATGCCCGTCTCCTCCTGCAAGTAGATCTGCGTGTTGCGGGCGATGCGGGCCGAGAAGTCGGTCGGCAGCGCCAGCGCCTCATCAAAGGCGTTCGTGTGCAGCGACTGCGTGCCGCCGAGCGTCGCCGCCAGCGCCTCGACGCAGGTGCGCGCCACGTTGTTGTACGGGTCCTGCGCCGCGAGGCTCCAGCCCGAGGTCTGGCAGTGGGCGCGCAGCGTCAGGCTCTTGGGGTTCTTCGCCCCGAAGCCGCTGACGATCCGCGTCCACAGCAGCCGCGCCGCTCGCAGCTTGGCGACCTCCATGAAGTAGTTCATGCCGACGCCCCAAAAGAAGCTCAGCCGCGGCGCGAACGCGTCGACCGCGAGGCCCGCGGCCACGCCCGTGCGGATGTACTCGGCCCCGTCCGCCAGCGTGTAGGCCAGCTCGAGCTCCGCCGTCGCGCCCGCCTCCTGCATGTGATAGCCGGAGATGCTGATGCTGTTGAAGCGCGGCATGTGCTCCGCCGTGTACGCGAAGATATCCGCCACGATCCGCATCGACGGCGCCGGCGGATAGATGTACGTGTTGCGGACCATGAACTCTTTTAAAATGTCGTTCTGGATGGTGCCGCTGAGCTGGGCCGGCGCCACCCCCTGCTCCTCCGCCGCGACGATGTAGAGCGCCAGCACCGGCAGCACCGCGCCGTTCATCGTCATCGACACGCTCATCTGGTCGAGCGGGATGCCGTCGAACAGGATGCGCATGTCGAGGATCGAGTCGATCGCCACGCCGGCCATGCCGACATCACCGAGCACGCGCGGGTGGTCCGAGTCGTAGCCGCGGTGGGTCGCCAGGTCGAACGCAATCGACAGACCCTTCTGACCGGCGGCGAGGTTGCGGCGATAAAATCCGTTGCTCTCCTCCGCCGTCGAGAACCCCGCGTACTGACGGATCGTCCACGGCCGCTGCAGGTACATCGTCGCGTAGGGCCCGCGCGTGTACGGCGGCAGCCCCGGCTGCGTCTGCAAAAACGCCGGGTCGACCTCCGCCAGCGACTCCGGTCCGTAGCTCGCCTGCACGGCGATGCCCTCCGGCGTCGCCCATTCCGTCGCCCATTCCGTCGCCCATTCCGTCGCCGATTCCGTCGCCGGCACCGGCGCGTCATCGAAGGCCAGCTCCGCGAACTCAGGAAAGCTCGTCATCTTCGTCACGCTCACGACTGCACCTCCAGACGACGCTGCAGCGCGCCGAGCAGCGCCAGCGCGTCGCCCCCCTGGTGCACGAACAGCTCGACGCCCGCCGCAGTGAGCGTCTCGACCTGGTCCTTCGGCCGCCCCGCGAGCACCACCACCTTCGCGCCCGCCGCTCGCAGCAGCGGCACCAGCCGCGGCGCGGCCTCCGCATACACCGCATCCGTCGAGCAGATCACCGCGACCTGCGCCCCCGTGGCCCGAAACTGCTCCACCGCCACCTCGAGCTCGCTCGCGCCCGCCGTCTCGACCACCGCAAAACCCCCGACACCGAAGTACGCCCGGCAAAACTCGACCCGGGGTCGCGACATCGCCGCGCTCCCGACCGCCACCAGCGCGACCTTCCCGGCCGTGCGACGGACCGCGACCCGCAGCGCCTCGAAGGGCTCCGCCAGCCGCGTGCGCAGCAGCGGCGTCACCACCTCGGCCGCCACGCGCGCCAGCCCCAACCTGCCTTTATCGACATGTCCCTCTAAACCTGTCTCATGGGACAGCATGTCTTTGACCAGCTCGGCGCCGGGATCGCGCTCATCCGCCGCCGGAAACCGACTGACCCCGACGATCGGCAAGCGCAGCGTCGCCACCGCCTCCGCCTGCCGCCGCGCATTCGCCTGCACCGCCCGCTGCACACTGCCGATCCGCAGCGCCGCGACCATACCGCCCTCGCGTTCGATCGCCTGAAACCGCGACCAGGCCGCGCGCGCCAGCTGATCCGTCAGCGCCTCGATATAACCCGCGCCCCCGCCCGGATCGGCGACCCGCCCGAGATGTGACTCCTCCGCGAGCACCACCTGGGTGTTTCGCGCCATGCGTCGACCGAGCTCGCCCGGCTCACCGAGCGCCGCGTCCATCGCCACCGTGGCGATCGAGTCCGCCCCGCCCAGCGCCGCCGCGATCGTCTCGCCGGTGCCGCGCAGCAGCCCGACCCACGGGTCGACCGTGGTGCGCTCGCGCCACGAGCCCCGCGCGTGCAGGTGCATGC
>NZ_JACCSO010000172.1 GCF_013812955.1 Nannocystis sp.
GGTCGAGGCGAGGGCGGCCGTCTTCGCGGCTCTCGCGGATGTTATCGAGGCCGAGCACCAGCAGGTAGACCTGAAGGTCGGTGACGAGTCCGGGCTCGACAGTGCGGCGGCGCGGGCCGGGTACGAGGGCGCAGGGCGGGGTCAGGGCGCAGCCGCAGGCGCCGCTCTGGGGGGTGGCGACGAGGTCGACCTCGATGTCGTAGGGGGTGTCGGTGCGCGCCGGCACGGTGGAGAAGCCGCGCGCGGCACCGCAGCCGTAGCGGAGGTCCTTCACGACCTCGCAGGTGGGGTCGTCGCAGCCGCCGGCGCATTCGGAGTCGCAGAGGCGCAGGCGGACCACGAGGTCGTAATTGGAGGGTTCGGTGTCGGCGGCGGCGAGCTTGCCGGAGAAGTCGCAGGTATCGCCGAGCACGCCGAAGGGGGCGATCTGGGTGCCGGCACGGTCGACGACGGTCCAGTTGAGCTCGATCTGCCCGTTTTCGCGGTCACAGGCGGCGGGCCCGGTGAGGGCGATGAGGGCGAGACATACGAGGCAGAGCCGGCCGAACCAGGCGAGGCAGAGCCGGCCGAACCAGCTGTCTCGGTCGAACCAGCTGGACCTGGCCCCGCGCTCCATGGCGATCGCGCGGACGAGGCCGGGGCTGCCGCTGAAGCGGCGGCGCATGAAAGCGAGCCCTGGGCGCGCGGCGAGCACGGGCGGAGGATAGCAGGGGGTCGAGCCCAAGAGGGCGCAGCGAATGGCCAGGACGGCGCGGGTTTGACGGGGAGGTGAGGGGGCGTGTAGCCTGCCCCCCGTGCTGGCCTCTCCCGTGTCCCTGCTCGCCGAAGTCGACGTCTTGCACCTGATGTTCGGTGGCAGCGGCGCCGTGTTCATCGTCGCGTGTATCCTGACCGCGTCGCTGGCGCTGGCGCTGTTCGTCATCTTCTACAAGCTGGTGGCGATCAGCCAGGCGCAGTCGCAGTCGATCACCTTCCTCGACCGGTTCTGGGAGAGCAAGCGGCTCGACGACATCTTTCGCGTCGCCGAGACCCTCAAGTACAGCCCGCTGGCGGCGATGTTTCGCGCCGGCTACATCGAGCTGTCCAAAGTGAAGAAGGGCCAGGTTCAAAACGAATCGGGCACGATGCACGATAAGATGGACGGCATCGAGAACATCGAGCGCGCGCTGGCCCGGGCCAAGGTCAGCGAGACCACCAAGCTCGAGAACTTGCTGCCCTTCCTGGCCACGGTCGGCTCGGCTGCTCCGTTCGTCGGGCTGTTCGGCACGGTGTGGGGCATCATGGAGGCCTTCACGGAGATCCAGAAGGCCGGCAAGGCCGACCTCGGCAGCGTGGCCGGCCCGATCGGCGAGGCGCTGATCGCCACGGCGGCGTCGCTCGCGGCGGCCATCCCGGCGGTGGTCGCGTACAACTACTTCAACCGGCGTGTGAAGGTGCTCGGCGCGGAGATGCAGACCTTCGCCAGCGACTACCTCAACATCGTCAAGCGCCACTTCTTTTAGGCTTCGATGTCCTCTCATCTTCTCGACGACGGCATAGGCGCGGGCGACGGTCCGGTCGCCGGCATCAACGTCACGCCGATGGTCGACGTGATGCTGTGCTTGCTGATCATCTTCATGGTCTCGGCGCCGATGATGGGCCCGCAGGCGCCGATGGAGATCCACATCCCCAAGGCGACCGGCAGCGCGGTCGCGGAGGAGGAGTTCTTGTTGACGACGATCTCGATCGACAAGAACGGGAACGTGTTCCTCGGCACGGTCGGACTCTCCAGCGACCCGGTGACTCTGGCCGCCGAGCTCAGCAACAACGCCAAGCTCAAGACCGATCAGATGGCCTTCATCCAGGGGGACGAGAACATTTCCTTCGATCGGATCGTTGATGTCCTGGTCGCGCTGCGGACGGCGGGCGTGCCCAAGGTCGGCTTTTTGACCGACCCGCGGGCCGACGCCAAACCGACCCCCTGAGGTCGCGCGACAGGGAGCCGCCATGACTGACGAATTCAAGGTCCGTACCACTCCCGCGCTGCTTGCGCCGTTTGCCTCGTTCGCGCGCGAGTTCGGGGACATCCTCCGCAACCCGGTCGCGGTCTTCGGCGGCATCTTTGGGACCGGGCTGTTCGCCGGCGGGGTGGTCGCGCTGGCGCTGTTCGGGCCGAAGTTCGAGGTCAACGCGGCGCCGGCGGAGGACGACGTGCTCGAGATGGAGTTCATGCCGGGCGCGCTGGTCCGCAAGGGCGAGAAGATCGACCCGACGACCATCCCCGAGAAGATCATCGTCGAGGAGACGGTCGCCGCGGCGGCTCCGGCGGAGGCGAAGGTCACCAAGGACGAGAAGGCGGTCCCGAACCCCGAGCCCAAGAAGAACGACAAGCCCAAGGACACGAAGGCGACCGAGGCTCCGGACCCGAACAAGAAGGGCGCGAAGGAGTCCGACAAGAACCGCGAGGGCAACAAGCAGTACGACAGCGACCTGCCGACGGTCAAAGACCTGCCGGGCGACCCCTTCGGCTCGCCCAACGGCTGGGCCGACATGGCAAAGGATGGCGACCCGTGGGCGACGGCGGTGCTCGGAGCGCTGAACGGCATGAAGATCGGCGCGTACGCGGGCCAGGGCTCGCCCGCGGTCTACAAGTTTCAGCTGGTGGTCTGCGCCGACGGTTCGGTCGATCGCATCAAGGTGACGAAGCCCTCCGGTGATGCGAAGCTCGACGGCGCGATCAAGAACGCGATCGAGTCGCTGAAGCTGCCGAAGGCGCCGGCCAACATCGCCGCGCAGCTGGCCGGCAAGTGCAAGCGGATCCCGTACGACTTCACGTGGAGCGGTGCGGGTCAAAGCGGCAAGGTGAAGTGATCCCTTCGATCGTCGCTTGATGTTGGGGGCTCGCGGTGACCTGCGGGCACTCGACGGGACCACCGGGCAGCGACGGATGGGCCGCGGAGGTTGCGCCCGCGGCCCGGGACGGCGTCCGTAGACCTCCGGAAGGTCCGGGCGGGCCCAAACTTTTGCGCCGCAGGGGGTTTCATTGCAGCGGGGTGGCATGTATGGTTCTTGCGCCTACGGTCAGAGGTGTTTGAAGCCCATGAAGCGAACGCTGCTCGGAACCTCCCTTCTTGCTACCCTCCTGCTCGCTGGTTCGTTCTACGCCGGCCAAACCCCCGCGATCGCCAACGCAGCCCCTGACACTCAGAGTGCCGAGCTCGGCGGAACCGGTTTCCGTCTGCTGCGCCTCGCGGTGCCGGCGGACGGACGCATCGGTGACATCCTTCGTAAGAACGCCACGATCTCGGGCGGCTTCGAGGTGATGGATCGCCGTTCGATCCCCGCTGGCCTGATCAAGGCGAGCGACTTCAATAAGAAGGGCTGGCAGGACATCGGCGCCGAGTCGGTGATCCTCGCCGACGAGGCCGGTGGTCAGTTCAAGTTTCGCCTGTACGACCTGGGCTCGGGCGACAAGCCGGTGCTGTCGCGCGGCTACGCCGCCAACGACCCGCTCAAGGCCGCCAATCGGTTCATGAACGATGTCATCGAGCACTACACGAAGACGCCCGGCGTGTTCGGCTCGCGCATCGCCTTCGTCCGCACCAACCGCAACCCGACGGTGACGAAGAACGTCTACTCGATCGAGATGAACGGCGAGTCGCCGAGCGCGGTGACCAACAACCGCTCGCTCAACGTGCTGCCGTCGATCGGTCCGGGCGGCCAGGTGATCTTCACCAGCTACGCCAAGCGCAACCCCGACCTGTGGATGAGCGCCGGCGGCTCGCTGTCGCGGATCTCGACCCAGCCGGGCCTGAACCTCGGCGGCGTGATGAGCCCCGACGGCTCGACGATCGCCCTGACGCTGTCCAAGGACGGCAACTCGGAGATCTACACCATCGACACCAGCGGCGGCATCAAGGCCCGCTTGACCAACAACGCCGCCATCGACGGCTCGCCGACCTGGAGCCCCGGTAGCAACCAGATCGCGTTCGTGTCGAGCCGCTCCGGCGGTCCGCAGGTGTTCCGGATGGCCTCCAACGGCTC
>NZ_JACCSO010000195.1 GCF_013812955.1 Nannocystis sp.
CGTCGCGGCTCGACCGCGTCGCCGAGCGCCGACAGCGGGCGCGAATCGCCGCCGGCGCGACGCTCACCGGCGTGGGGCTCGGCCTCGGCGGTTTGATGGGGCTCACGCTGGCGCTGCACGTCCAGCAGCTCGCGGCGCTGCGTCGCGCGAACGACGTGCCGGCGGGCTTCATCTACCCGACCGGCGAGCAGCACAGGCTCACGGCGCTACACGACGACGCCCGGCTCGCCCGGGCCGCCAGCATCGGCCTGGGCGTGGCGAGCGCGGTGGTCCTCGGGACCGGCATCGGGCTGCTGGCATCGCGGCGCCGGGCACCGCGATCGATGGCTCTCGCGCCGCAAGGCGGGCCGCATGGCGGCGGCATGACCCTTCGGCTTCGATTCTGAACGGAGAGCGCGATGAAGTGGAACTACCTCCTGCTCGCATTCATGATGTGCTCCGGGTGCCTCGCGGACGCCTGGTCGAACTTGCAAGACAACTTCACGACCACGGCGACGACCGGCGGCCCGACGACCTCGGGCACCGTGCCGACGACCTCGGACGGGGTCGGCTCGAGCCCGGTGGCGACAGTGACCGGCCCGCTCGACGAGTCGTCGTCGACGGCGGTGACGACGACGCAGGAGCCGGAGACCACGACGGGCGACATGGCCAACCTGCCGCCGACGATCGAGCTGTTCACGGTGAGCCCGAAGGACCCGAATCAAAAGCAGCTGAGTGAAGCCGGCCCGGCCGAGTTGCAGCTCATCGTCAGCGCAGATGTGGTGAAGGTGAAGCTCTCGCTCGACGGCGTGGAGCTGGCCAAGAACCTGAAGCCGGGCGATTTCCCCCGCAACTGGGACGCGCTCTCGGCCAAGGACAACGGGCTGGCGCGCGAGTTTGAGGTGATCGTCGAGGATGCCGAGGGGCTGACGGCCAAGGCGATCGATCACCTCGACGTTCAGTTGCCGCAGACCGGCGCCGAAAAGTGCTCCTTCGAGGACCCCGGCAAGGGCGCGGTCACCAGCGTGATCTCGGCGCTCAAGTACACGCCGGACGCGATCATCGCGGTGGGCACCCGCGAGACCGATGTGGGGCTGCGGCTGACGGTCTGGAAGCTGAACGCGGAAACTTGCGAGGTGCTGGCCGGGTGGCCGAGGTCGATCGTCGACTGGACCGCCAAGAACACGTTCGCGGCGATGACCTCGATCGGCGCTGCGGTCGATGTCGATGAGGCCGGCAACATCGTCGTCGCCGGCAACTTCGTCGCGGGCGGCAAGCTGCAGAGCTACGTCGCGCGGCTGACCCCGGACGGGGCGCGGCAGTGGGAGAAGGAGGGCCAGGTCGGCGACGAGGTCAGGGGCGTAGCGATCGCTACGGCCCAGTTCAAGAACCGCGTTTTCGTCGCCGGTGCGCAGCGCACGAGTGACATCCCGGTGCGCACGGACGGGGCGATCTGGGTCTACATCACCGACGGCGAGTCCGTGTACATCCAGCCGCCGGTCACCCTCAAGGCACCGTTCACCCCGGAGGAGACCGACCAGGACGAGAAGAATGAGCGCAGCGAGAAGGTCCACGCCGTGGTGATCCAGCCGGGCACCGGGTACGCCCTCGCGGTCGGCGAGCGAGAGCTCTGGGATGGCATCAAGTTGCCCTACTACCGGGCCTTTACCGTCCTCGTTCACCCGCTCGGGGATGTGGTGGGGACATGGACCTCAACGGCCGATGCCTCGCTTCTTCACGACGCCGCGCGCTCGGTCGCGGTCTGTGGGGACGGGTTTCTGGCCGGGGGCTGGACCCGTGACGAGCCACCCGATTCCAAGCCGCACCCGATGATCTTCTGGATCGAGACAGACGGGGCCTCGATGCAGCGCCGCCCCGAGCCGCAACTGGCATCGACACAGATCCAAGGCATCGCGTGTGACAAAGAGGGCAAGATCGTCAGCGCCGGAACACGGACTGCAGGCTCACCCGATGCCCAGGTGTTCACAGTGCTAGGCCCCTTGGGCCCGCGTACTCCGTACGAGACCGGTGTGCCGGGGGACGACGGCGCAGGCGCGGTAGCCTGCGACTGGCGGGGCATTTGCAGTTGGGGCGGTTTCCGAACGGCCAATATGAAACCCTATGCGTTCGTGCGGGTGCATCACCCGTAGCCCACCACCCTCAGCCCGGCGCCACGAACTCGTCGCAGAGGTCGACGAGGTGCGAGACATGCTCCGCGAAGAAGGGCGCGTAGTTGTCCTCGCAGATCGAGCCGACGAAGCCGTGCTCTACGCCCTCGCCGAGCAAGCGGAGCCGATTCTTGGTCTGGTAGTATTCGTTCCAGGAGCAGAGCTGGTTGTAGCCCACGTCGATGTCGGTCGTCAGCACGAGCACCATGAAGGCGTCGTCGTCGTAATTCTTCGAGGCGCGCAGGGCCGCGATCCACTCGTCGACCGTGCCGAGCGAGTCCACGTCGTAGGTGTCCTGAATGATGGTGACGACCAGGAGGGCGTCGTCCCGGAGGAAGCCGCCGTTGCACGCATACTCGTCGTTGGGGTCGTTCATCGCCGGCTGGAGCGCGGCGACCATGGCTTGCCCTGTCCTGCCCGAGCCGCCGGTTCCGACCTGTGCCATGCAGGCGAAGGTGTCCTTGATTTTCGGCTCATCGCTGGTGATGTAGCGAAGCCCGTTGTCGAGCTCACAGCGGATGTTTGAGGCCGCCGTGCCGGAGGGGAACGTGAGTCCCGCGCCGATCTTCTTGTCACAGGGCGTCAACATGACGCCGCAATAGGGTGGCTGCCCTTGCGGATCACAGTCCGTCGTGCAGACCGCGCAGTCCGAGATCAGGAACTTCTCATCCGGTTTGGCGACGAGGATGTGGACGTCGAAGTCGGGAAGCTGAGCCTCGATCGCATCGATGAAGCCGGGGAAACTCGCGATGAGCTTCTGCTGCATCGGCTTCATCGTGCCCATCGCGCTGATGACGAAGAGGAAATCTACCTTCCCCTCGCAGCCGACGGGCTGCGTGGGGTCGAAGTCCGGCATGCCCATGTCCCACACCGTGCTGTCGCTCGTGCCTGTGCTCGTCGATAACGCCGCGGAGGTCGAGGTCGAGCTGTCGTCTGGGGGAGCGCTCGACGACGATGACTCGGCGGCCGAGGTTTCGGTCTGCGCGGGTGCGCTGGTCACACCCGGATTCGAGCCGCCGAAGCTCGTCGTTCCGCCTCCCCCGCCGCAGGCGAGGAGTGCGCTGGACAGGGCCAGGTTCAGGGCGGTGCGCATGGGGACCTTGAGCCTAGCGGAAATGCCCGCTGTTGTCGCGCTTGGCGAGGCCACCCAGGCCGATGTTCCAGGGGCAGGCGTTGCCCTGGCAGTCAGGACCCGGTGGTTGACGTTGTTCGTGCGGCATTGGTTGGTTCCCCGACAGCAGTGCGGCTAATGCGGCGAGAGGTCGCCGAGCTGCGCGTTCATGGTCGGCTTGAACAGCCACTTGCCCACGTCCTCCGCGAGCTCCTCGACCACGTCCTCCATGATGCCGCAGGTCGTCTGAAATCCGCGGCTGTTGCCGAATAGGCCCTTGTCGCGCATCGCTGTAAAAGAGGCGGCGACGTTGCCGTCCTTGAGCATTTGCCCCTCGAGGACGATCCGCTTGGTGCCGAACATGCCGCTCATGCCCTCGACTCGCGTGAAGCGCATGACGAGGACGACGCCGGGGACGCCGCGAGGGTCCGCCACGCCGCTGAAGGCGAAGGACTGGCCGACCTCGTCGTTCAACTCCTCGAAGAGTTCCTTGCCGAACTCGCACTCGGCTTGCTCTTCCGGGGTCAGGCCGCTCTCCGGGCCGAAGCCTATCGGGGCGACGGCGATCGAGATCCGGGGCGCTGCCGGAGCCTGAGTGTGGGCGCACGCGAGGGCGACGCAGGAAAGGAGCGCGAGGTGCCCACGGCGTTTTTGAAGGATCATCGGCATGCTGGAGGTCATGTGGCGGTTTCTACGTGATCGACCAACTCGGCGCTGAACTCGGTCGCCACGACGTACGACCTGCCCATGATGAGAACACGCGGGCTCTCCACGCCGTCGATGGCCATGGATCCCTGATTGATCACTGAGCATCGAAGCCCGTCCGCCTCGAGGACTTCTTGATAAGCTCGGATCACAGGCACTGGGCCTCGTGCCAGCAGCCCCGAACCGGAGGTCAAGAGATCATGAAGTGGCATCTCCACATTGAAGAGGACGTCGAAGGAGATCCAGCCGCGGCCGGCAGAAGCGTGTGCCTCGTGCAGGCGGCCGATCGCCGCGTGAACATCTCTGGGCTGGCCCTGGAAATAGAGCTCGACCTCATCCTGGTCGTATGTCCAGAGCAGGGGGTGCCGCTCGAGGAGTGCGATCGACTCGACCTCATGCGAGAGGATCCTGAATTCCAGGACTCCTCGCGCCTGGATTCGCCAGCGGCGTGCATCGGCTCCCGGGCGGTCGCTTCGCGTGACGAGTAGATCGAGGACAGCGGACTGCTGGTTCGAAGGCTGCTCCAGGCGGACGATCTGGCCGCGGTACGGGCGGGGGGTCTCGAGTAGCTGGTCAATCATGTTCGCGTCTCCGGTCACTGAAACTTTGTCTTGGCCTCGACGACTTGCCCGGTCGTCTCGTTGCGGTAGGCGTGGGTCTCGAAGCTGGTTCCGTCCTCAGCCTTGTAGTTCGAGCTGCGGATCTTACTCCAGTCTTCCGGCGCTCCGCCGTGCTCACTTGAGAGGCGGGGGGCGTCCCGGATCGGGACCCGCCCCCCCTTGCCGGCCATGATCTCGGCAGTGTCCTTCAACTCGCCCATCTGCTGCTGGCTGGCCAGGTCCTTCTTGAGCTTGCCGAAGTTGGCGAGGTTGTGAGCGGCGCCCTCGGCATCCTTCATGGCATTTTTGGCGAAAACACGTACCCGGGTACGCAGCTGACGTACGCCGGCTTTGGCGGTCTGCTTGGTCAGCTTGATGCCCGCGCCCACTACACCAGTGAAGAGGGCAGCGGTGTCCGCGATATCCGAGGCCGTCATGGCCCAGTCGAGGCCGGTCAGTGCGGCGTCGAGGACGCCGAGAGCCATGCTGGCGAGCTGGGCGTTGCGCAGCTGAGCGACGGCGCGGTCGCGAGCCACGGCGGCCATGCGGTCCTTGAAGCCGGGGTTGGGGCTGTCGGGGTAGTTGTCGAGGACGCCGGGGCGGTTCTCGCTGCCGTGGGCGAGGCCCTTGCGGCCGGTCGGGTCGGTGAAGGTGACCGGGTTGCCGCCGACGTAGCCGTACGGGTTCGCCTCGCCAGGGGTGGACAGGGCGGCGTCGGGGTTTTCGAGCAGGAAGTGCGGGTCGGGGCTCGCCCAGCGGCCGAGTTGCGGGAGGTAGTGGCGGGCGCCCATGGCGATCGCGCCGCTGAGCGCGTCGTCTTCCTTGCCGGTGAAGCGGTAGGTCGGGGCGGCGGTGTCGTCGTCGGCGCGCCAGGCGAGGCGCGGGATGCCGTAGGGGTCGGCGGCGTCCCGGGTGAGCACGCGGCCCCGGTGGTCGAGCACCAGGGCCGCGGACCCGAGGCGATCGGCGACGTGAAAGCGGGTGTGCTCGTCGGGGGTGAGCGTGCGGGCGGGGTTGGAGTGACAGCTCAGGGCGGCGGTCGAGCTGACGAGCGCGAGCGCGGCGGCCGAGACGAGGAGGCGACGGGGCCGCGTGGTGAGCAGGCCGAGGAGCAAGAGCAGGCCCATGCCGAGGAGCAAGGCCAGGGTGTTCGGCCCGTGGCGGGGGTTCAAGGGCAGCGAGGTGACGGCCTCGGCGGGCAACTCGGGGAAGCCGCCCGCGGGGAGCGGAAGGGGACTCTCGGCGAGGCGCTCACCCGCGAAGTACACCCAGCGCACGAGCTTGCCGTCGCGGACCTCGAGGTTGCGGGTGAAGTAGAGGACCTCCTGCGCGAGCTGGCCCGCGGCGTCGTACTCGCGGCGAATCGCCCGCTCGCCGGTATAGCCGTGCACGTGCTCGACGCGGCGGCCATCCGTCGCCGTGAACGATTGCACACGGCCGTGCGGGTCGAAGCGCCAGGCGCCCGCGGGGATCGAGCCGTTGCCGGCGATGTCGGCGAGCTGGCCGGCGGCGTCGTAGCTGAGGGCCTGGGCGTCGAGGCTGACGGCGGCGTGTGGGCGGGCCTCGTCGTAGCCGAGGACGTGGCCGGCGTGCTCGAGCAGGTTGCCATCGTCGCTGTAACGCCAGGTCTGGGTCTTGCCCGCGGCGGTGTGGCCGACCAGGCGGCGCAGGTCGTCGTAGATGAAAGTTTGGGAGAGTGAGAAGTTTTCGGCGGTGAGGTCGTCGCGGGTCTCGGCGAGCTGGCCGGCGGCGTCGTAGCGGTGCGCGAGGTCGAGGAGCGTGCGCGAGCCAGCGGTGACGCGCTGGCCTTGCACGCGGCCGCTGTGGTCGAGGTCGCGGTGCAGCGTGATGCCGGAGGGCAGCTTGACCTCGCGCCAGCGGGCGAGCGCGTCGTACTCGACGTCCTTGATGAAGTTGTCGAGTGGCCGCTCGAGGCCGCGGGGCGAGTAGTCGTGCTCGAGCGTGCTGCCGTCCGGGTAGATGTCGCGCAGGATGCGGTCCTGTGCATCGTAGACCTGGCCTGCGGTGAGCGTGATGGGGCCGTTTGATGCGTCGAAGGTGCGCGTGGATGTGACGATGCGGCCGCGGGCGTCGTAGGTGAATTCGACGTGGCCGGCGTCGTCGTCCACGCGTGCGAGCTGGCCGCGGGCGAACGGGCCGCTGCCGTCGTAGTGGTGGCGGACCTCGCCGGTCGGCGCGCCCGCGGGGTTGTAGGCGCGCTCGTGCAGAAGGCGGCCGAGCGGGTCGAAGGCCCAGGTGATGCGCGCGCTGGTCGCATCGATCCGCTCGGTGACGCGTCCGGTTCGGTCGAAGCGCTGGCGCAGCCTGCCGGCGTCGGGCGAGTCGATCCGCGTCAGGCGTCCGGCGCCATCACGCGTGAAGGTCGTGCGGTGACCGGCGGGATCGATCGTGGCGGTGAGACGGCCCGCGGCGTCGTGCGCGTAAGCGTGGATAATGGTTCGATCGGTGAGGAGCTGCTTGCGCGCGATCGTGCGGCCGAGGCCGTCTTGCTCGCTGCGCTCCGGCGTATTTTGGTACGGGGGCGTCGGGTGTAGATCCTCGTGATCGTGGTGCTCGGTCCACAGGGGGCCGTAGGTGGTCACGGTTTCGCGGCTGTCCGCGTCGCGCGTAAAGATGACGCGGCCGAGCGCGTCGGTGTGCGTGAGGCTGCGGGGCCACGCATCTGCGATCGCCACGACTGCGCCGGGTAACAATGCAGCGGCGGGGAGCGGCTGACCTTCCACGATCTCGGCGACCGCGCCCGCGCCGCTGTAGATCTTGGCTTCGGCCAGGATCGCGGCGGTGCCAGTGTCATCTTGCGTGACGCGCAGGCGCGGGCGGCCGAGGCCGTCCAGGTGCGCGGCGACGAGGTCAACGTCCGGCTCGCCACTGATACGGCGCATTTCGGTCAGGATCGATGGGTGTGGGGCGCTGCCGTCGATGAAGTAGCGGTGTCGTGTGGTTGGGAGCTCGGCGGTGTCGCCGGGCAGGATCTCCGCGACCAGGCGGCCGAGGCCGTCGTAGGTCGCGCGCGTGGTGGCGCCGCTCGGGGCTGTGATGGCGAGTGGGTGGCCGATACGCGGGTCCCACTCCGCTGTGGTGATCAGCGCGTCGCCGGGAAGTAGTAGGCGCTCCTCCACGGGGAAGAGGCCCCCGGTGTCGTAGCGGCGCTCGAGCGTGCCGTCCTCGGCGTCGCGAACGCGGATGATGTTGCCGCGGGCGTCGACGGTCTGACGAAGCGTTGCGACCCAGGTGTCGGCCTTGAGCCAGGTCTCGGTGCGCGCGACGATGCCGCGGGCCGCGAGCTGACGGAGCGGAAGGCCCTGCTCGGGCTCGCCGTCATAATAGGTGCGGATGGCGGTGAGCTGGGCGCCGTCCGCGTCCATCACGATCTGCTCGGAAATGCGGTCGCGTGGGCCGTCCTCGCCGCTCGGGGTCGCATAGACGTAGGTCGTGATGCGTTCGTCGCCGGGAAGATCGGCGCCGGTCTTGCGATCGACGCGGCCGAAGGCGCGCTCCTCGAGCACGTTGGCCCATTCGTCATGATCCCACTCGGTCCGCACGCGCTCGGCCGCTGACTCGGGGCCCGCCTCGAGGTGGTAGGTGTCGCTCGCGGTGCGGCGGACGGCGCGGACGCCCTTTGCGGGGGTGTCCACGGCGAGGGTGTGGGCCTCTCGGACCAGCACACCGCGGGGGCTGCGGGTCTCAGCGGCGAGGAGCTGGAGGCCGCGGGCCTCGTCGCTTTGGCCGAGGTCGTAGCTGCGGATGATGGTCGCGGCCTCGGTGTAAGGGTCGCCAGTGGTCTCGTCGCGCAGCTCGGCGAAGCCGCGAAACGCTCCGCGGGCGGGGTCGTACCAGCCGTCGCGCAGGCCACGATGCAGCGTGCTCGTCCAGCCGGCGCCGTCGTCTTCGCGGGTCTCGGTGAGCACCGGCATCGCCTCCGGGGGCGCCGTGGTCCAGGGCACGCCCGCAGCGGCGTCGGCCGCGGCGAGCTGCGCGGCGGGGCGATAGGTGTGCTCGCGCGTGTAGCCGAGGCCATTCTCAAATCGCGCGAGCAGGCCGGGGCGCTCGGGGAACAGTGACCACGCGCGCCAGGGCTGCGAGCCGTCCGTGTCGGCGCGCAGGATGTCGAGGGTGCCGCTGCCATCGATGTCGGTGACGAGCACGACCTCGTCGGCCTCAAGCGGGGGCCAGGGGGCGGCGGCGGCCTCCGCGAAGCTGCCGTCCAATTGATTGATCCATAGGCCGAGCTGGTTCGCGCCGATGCGGACAAGGTCGGCCGCGCCGTCGCCGTTGATGTCGGCGAGCTCCCAGCGGTCGGTCGGCATCATGGCCGGGGCGTCGGTCATGTCTGCGGGGTCTTCAAAGAAGCCGAGGCCCGCGCCCGCGGCGACGAGGATGCGGCTGTCCCCCGAGAGGATGCGAACGAGGTCGGGGATCCGGTCGCCGTTCATGTCCGCGAGCTGTACGCCGGGGTCGCCCAGGCGCATGCCCGCTGGCGGCGGCGGGACGGCCTCGGCGGGCTCGTAGCCGGCGGCGTCGCGGTGCTGTCGCCAGATCCAGCCGTCCGAGTCGTCATGGCGCAGGACATCGACGCGGCCGTCCAGATTCATGTCGGCGAGCGCGACGCGGGGGTCGGATAGATCAAAGCTCAGATCGAGCGCGATCGACTCGGCGGTGCCGAAGGGAGCCTGGCCGCCGCCGATGAAGCGCCATAGCTCGCCCGGGCTCGGCTGCGCGAGCAGGTCCTGGATGCCGTCGCCGGTGAGGTCCGCGAAGCGGGTCGCGGGTGCGAGCAAGACGGCGGGCGACGGGAGTGCTGTCCAGGTCGCGGCGAGCCGCGTGTCGCCGATGTTTTTACGAAAACGCCATGCGCCGGGCTCACCTTCGAGGAGATCAGGCAGCGCGTCGCCGTCGACGTCGACCCAGGCGCGGCCCTCCGTGGTGGGATCGAGCGCGGGGGCGCCGGGGATGTCGTGGGCGATCGGCGTCGCGGCCTCGCCGGTGTACGTCATGCGCCAGGTCGGTAGCGCGGCCCCGTCTGCAGCGACCGTTGCGATCGCGCTGAGGCGGCTGCTTGGCGCCTCGGTGCTGCGGGCGTAGGTCAGCGTCGTGGTGCGCACGGGCTCGCCCGCGACTTCGGTGCGGATCGCGGTGATGCGATGGGTGAGCGCGAGACGCTGTCCGGTCGCGTGGCTCACGAGGAGGTCGGGGCGCGCCTCATAATTGATGTCGACGCGGGCTTGGCCATCATTCCAGGTGATCGCGGACAGCAGCGGCGCGTCGCTGCCGGCCGCGCGCGTGTAGTAAAAATCAATTCGGTTGCCGTGGACGTCGGTGATCGCGGAGATCTCCAGCCGGACGGGGCCGGCATCGCCGACCAGGCGGGCGTCGGCGGTGAGGCCGAACAGGTAGCCGGTGCCGTCCGTGGCGAGCGCCGACATCGCCCCGCCGGGCAGCGTGCGCACAACGATTGGCGCGCCCTGTTCGATGCGCTGGCGAAAAATGCCGGGCGCCGTCTCGGTCAGCTCTTCGCCGTCGCCCAAGTGGCGCAGCTGCCAGGCGGGGGAAATGTCCCCGCGCGGGATGCCGGCGCGGGACGAACGCTCGATCGCCGGGAGGTCCAGCGACCAGCCGAGGCCCAAAACACCCGCGCCGCCGCCCGCGTGGTAGTGCAGCGCGAGTTGTGGCGCATGGCCTGCGCGGCCAGGCGGGACTTCGAGGGGGTAACTCAGGGATGGGAGGCCGCTCGCCGGACTGACCTCGTAAGCGCGTCCAAAGCCCTCGATCGACGCGGGGCCCTTCGGGATGTTGATGGCGGTCGCCAGGGTGGCGCTGGTGTCGGCGTGCGCAAGGACAGGCGCGCTCAAGGCGAACACGGCGGCGAGGAGGCGGAGAACGCGGGAGTGGTGCATGGCGGTCATGTGCGGCGCGATATGCCGCGGCGAGCGGGAAAGTGGAGGCGGTCACGCCGCGGGAGGGCGGCGAGCGGGGGGCCAACGCCGCGTGTTGGGCGGCGAGCGGGATAGCGGAGGCGGTGTCAGCAGAGGTTGTCTCCGCGCATCGCCTCACCGCCCCCGGGCCAAGGAGAGGCGGGCCCGATCGCCCGCGGCGTGATCGATGCGGCCGACCATGGTCCGCGTCGACAACGTGATCATGTCGCCCGACGTGAACGCGACTTGCACGACGCCGTGGGGCCAAACCTGGACCATGAACACACAGCTACGGATCGTCCGATCGGGGAGCGAGACGATGATCGTGGCGAGGCCGGGCCGTAGCGCCGAGGCCGGGATGATGCAGTGCGTGGGCATGATGATCATCCGCAGCTCGGGGTGAAGGTGCCTTGCCCGGCCGGCGCGATCGTGCCGGCGCGGTGATGCAGGCGCAGCACGACGTCCGAGATGTGTGCGAGGTCGAGGTCGAGGTTCGCGGGCGCCAGCGCGGGCGGCGGGATCGTGAGGGTCCACTGCTCGCCGTGCACGGGCCACGCGGCGTAGCCTCCATTCGGGCCGGCGGTGCCCCAGTCGCCGACGCCGGCCTGGATCACGATCTGCTCCCGATCGAAGCTATAGGGGACGTACGTGGACCATTGCGGGAGGTCCGCGCCGTCGCAGCGGCGCACGCCCGCGAGCCCCTGACGGGTCAGCATGACCTCGGCCTCCTTGTCGCCGAGGTAGTCGCCGACGAGCTTGACCTCGATGGTCTCGATCCGGTCGTCGCACAGCAGCGCCGAGAACTGCGCGGCCTCGAAGGCCGAGAGCGTGAAGGGCAGCGCGACTCCGCCGTCCGCCTGGGCGTGCAGGGGGTCCTGCAGCAGCGCGGTGAACTGCTCGGCCGGCGTCGCCGGGCTGCCGTCGATGTCAGGGATATCGGCCGTGATGCCGAAGATGTCGCCGCGGAGGCTGACCTCGGTGACGTACGGCTGGCCGAAGCCGTGCTCGAGGCGGTAGTCCTCGGCGATGTTGTCGAGGCACGCCATGAGCGCGGCGAAGTCCTCGGGGGCGCGGGCCGTGGTGAGCTGGTCGCGTAGCACGAGCAATTCCTGGCCCAGCTCATATTCGAGGGCGCGTAGCGCCAGGTACACGCGGCGGATCGTCCGCTCGCGCACCGGCAGCACGCGGGCCGCGGCGGCGAGGCGCGCGGTGAGGAAATGCGGGCGCGTCAGCGCGTTGTCGGGGCTGTCCTCCACCATGAGACCGACGACGCGGGCCTTCTCCTGGGCGAGCACGGCGACCTCCTGGTAGGCGCTCCACATCGTGGTCATGGCGGTGCTTCGCGCGAGCTGGGCCTCCTGGGTCTCGATCTGGAGGAGCAGGCCTTCGGCGCGGACGTTCTTGATGAGGGCGACCGACGAGGCGCGCTGGGCCTCGACGTCGCTGTCGCGGATCGCCTGATCGATCTCCGCGTTGATTGCCATGACCTCCTGGTCCTCGCCGCGCTGGAGATCATCGAGGGAGTTTTGCAGGCCCGCTTGCCCGAGCGTGCTCTCGCACTGGTTGTCGGTCGACGTCGTGAGGCTGGCCTGCTTGGCGGCGCAGGTCTTCATGGCGAGCAGGAGCCCCACGGGGTCCGGGGTCGGGACGCCGACGATCGCGGGACCGGAGAACGCCTTGCTGGCGTACTCCTGATGGCAGCTAGCCGTCAGCGCGGCGGCCTCGGCGTCGGCGTTCTCCTGGATGCGGCTGCACTCGGCCATCGCCTCCGCCTGCACGAGCGCGGAGCGGTCCTCGCCCGCCTGGTCTTTGACCTGGAAGATGCGACCATGAGCGGCCTCGATCTCCGCGGACAGGCCGAGCTGGATCTCGAGGATCTTGGCGAAGCGCTCCTCCTCGACCGCGATCGCGTGCAGGTTGTTCTCGCTGGCCTGGGTCGCGTGGCGGATGCGCAGGCCGGCGGCCTCGACCGCGGCCCGCAGCTCCGCCAGCTGACCGCCGCTCTCGCCACAGGTGGCGACCGCGGGCGTGGTCTCGCCGGGTAGGCTGCCGCACAGGGCGCGCAGCTTGCTGTCGTACTCGGTCTCGATCTGCAGGGCCGTCGTGGCGACCGCGTGGGTCTTCTGCTCGTAGTCGCGGGCTGTCTGCCAGGCATCGGCGGCGACCTGATCGAGCTGCGCTACGTCGTCCTCCGCAAGCGCGTACACGGCCTCGAAGTTCGTCCGGTTCTTGGCGATGTCCTCGGGTCCGAGCGCGATCGGGACGTCGGCGGCGGGATAGCCGAACGGGCTGGCGCCGGGTGTGAGCTCGCCGTGGGCGCTTCGCAGTGACTCGAGCGCCTGTCCGAGCGCGTGCAGGCCGATCTCGGCGGCGGGGTCGTCCTTGAGCCGCAGAACCAGCTCGGCGCTCGCCGCGTGCATGGCGATCGCGGCGAGGCGGACGGCGGCACGCACGTCGTCGGGGTTTTGACCGGTGCGTTGGGCCAGACGAGACCAGGCCGCGGTGGCCTGGGCGTGCGCGGCGATCAGGGCCAGCGGCGCGAGGTGGGCCTTGGCCGTGGCGGCAGACGCCTTGGTGTCCTCGAGCCAGGCGAGGCCCTTCGGGTACGCGGGCGCCAGCATCGGGGCCAGCGCAGCCGCGAGACGCTCGCGGTCGGCCGCAAGGATGTCCAGCTCGCGCCCCAGCGCGTCAGGTGCCGGCTCGCCGACCTCGTCGCGATACGCGAACACGGCGTCGACCTGGGCCTCGGTAGACAGGAGCGCGGCCGCGTGGGCCTCGTCGGCGGCGAACACCGCCGAGAGGCTCTGGAGCCCCACGCCCCACGGGCCGGGAGTCTGGACGCTACCGCGGCGAAACAGGGCGTTGCCGCAGCGCAGGGCGGCGATGTCGAGGCATGCACGGCCGTCGGCGCCATAGATGGGGGTCTGCGCGGCGCAGTCGTCCCAGGTCCACGGACCTGTCGGCGGTGTCACCTTGCCGCCGCCGTGCAGCGCGGCGAGCAGGTCACCCAGGTTGTCGCCCGCCTCGCGGAGCGCGAGGCCGCAGTCCATCATGTCGCCCGGCGCGCAGTTGCCGTCCTTGCAGGCGTCGCAGGCCGGTTCGAGTTCGGGGAGCGTCAGCGCGGTCCCATAGGCGGAGCCGAGGCCGTCGCACGCCTCGGGGTCGAGCCCCGGCGGCGCGAGCCAGGTCGGCGCCACGGCATCCTTGGGGACGAAGTCGGGGGCATGGACGATGCCGGTGAGCGGGCCCTCGCGGCGCAGCGTGAACGCCCCCTTGAGCTGCACAGGCGCAGCGCGCAGGCCGGTGATCGTCTCGATGACGGTGCCGTCCAGCCCGGCCGCCGTGCGCGTGCCGGTCAGCGCAAGCACGCGGCCCAGCTCGCGCGCCAGCGGACTCTGACGCCAGCTCTCCGCCGGTAGCCGGTCGCGCAGTTCCAGGGCGATGTCGCCGGCGGCCGTCCAGGTCCCGGTCAGCGCGAGCGGCTGCGGCCACAGCAGGCTTGCGTCGTTGTCGACGCGACCGACGATCGTCCCATCCGCGCGGAAGTCGAGATCGACGGTGAGCTCGCTGCTCCCGAGGCTGAAGCTCCCGGCGGAGAAGCTCACCGCGCCGCGAAAGCTGCCGGACTGGGGCATCTCCTCGGTCTCGATCGACCAGAGCATGCTGCCGCCGCTGGTGATGATCTGGACCGGCAGCACGTGATCGACCGAGGCCAGCATGGCGCGGTCGATGTCGGCCACGAGCTCGATCTCCGCGCCGGGCTCGAGGGCCGCGGGCGCGGTGTTCACCTTCAGCGCCGGGCTGGCCGCGGCGAGGCGGTACGCCAGCGGCGCCGTCCCCTCATTACGGAGGACAGTGCGGGCCTGAGTCTCGCCCGGCGCCAGGGGGGTGTGCTGCTCCGCCAAGCCCGGGGTCCCTCCGAGCGGATGCGGCGCCGCGTCTTCGTCATGCGCGGTACAGCGGCCGTGCGCGTCGCAGATCTGACCCGCTTCACATCCGCCGGAGTCCTCGCAGCCGGCCACGCAGATCCGAAGCGTACAGTAGGTACCCGCGTCACAGTCGGCGTCCACCTGACAGGGCGTGCCACCCGGCCCGGGTTCGTGAGAAGGCGGCACGGGTGCAGGTGCATCGGATGCGGGTGCATCGGGGGCATCGGCATCAGACGTGGTCGTCGCACCCTGGGCCGCGTCATTCGGCGCGCAGGCCATCGACCACAACAAGGCCGACAGCGCGGCCCGGAACATCGGGGTTCGTTTCACGGCAAATTCCTCCTGTGGCGCTCGCACGAGCGCGGTGATGTCAGCGCTAACTTCGGCGATCGCTATAGCGATCGCCGACGATGCGCGCGCAGTTGCGGCGCAGAGGTGCCCAGGCAGGGCCTGGATCTCGCGTGATTCGCTCGCATCGGCCGAGGCACTCGGCCCACGGCGTACCCTGCTAAACGGCTTCGCCGACGAGGCGCAGGCGCGGCGGCCCACAGTCTCGGGCACCCGCTTCGTCGGGTCCGCCGCGCTCGCTCCATCGACGCGCGCGGCGGCTGAGCGCCTGGTCGGCCGGGTTCCCGGGTCGACAGAACACATGGACCGCGCCGTTGCGCTCGAAGGTCCACAGCTCACCGCGGCGGTGGAGCATCTCCGCGAGCATCACGCCGAGTCCGCGGTCGACCCACCCCTCCGGCAGCTCGAGCTCGAGGAGCAGGACGCGCCCCGCATCGCCCATCGTGGCGAAGGCGCCGTGGTAGTTGCCGCGGTGGCGGTACGCCGCCAGCACCTCGGGAAGCGGCGCCGTATCCTCGAAGGTGGTGCCGCGGTGGCCGCGGAGGTTAATGCGCTCGTCGTTGAGATGGCGGTGCTCGGCCGCACCCGCCTCGAGGACCGCCTGGACAGCCTCGAGGACCTGATCCGGCCACACCGCATCATCCAGCAGCACGCGCGCGAGCTGGTCATCGACCAGCCGCTGCAAGTTCTTCAGGAATCCCAGGGCCACCAGGCGGTGATCGCGGTCGATCTCCGCCCGGCGTGCCTCGCGTCGGCTCGTGTTCATGCTCGCCTCCCTCTCGTGGTGCGCGACTTGTGGTAGGGTGGCGGTGCTTCGTCGCGGGTGGCCTGCCAGCTCGACGCGCGACGAGGCACCGTGCCCCGCACTGCGGGGCGTGGGTTTTTAAGGACAAGGAGATTCGGCCTGTTCGCAGGGTGCGGGCGGTCAGACCTCCGCGCAACTTATCCGATACCTTTCGGAAGTCATACGCGGGTCAGACCGCAGCGTCAAATAAAATCTCGCGGCAGGCTGTTCAATTCCGCGCCTTGCGCCGGCTGGCATGGCGCGGCCCTTCGCCCTACCATGCGGCCCAGTGACACGCCGCAAGGCCCCAAGCCGGCCGCCGCAGGCCGAACGGCCCTTCGCCTCGACGGAGGAGCTGCTCGACATCATCAAGATGAGCCGACGGACCCTCTACGAGTGGGTCCAGCGCAGCCTGCTCCCGATCCCGCGGACGATGTCCGACGGCAACGGGGTCTGGTCGCGCTGGCCCCGGAACTCGATCGATCACGCCCGCTTCATCGTCGAGCAGCGCGCGCTCGGCTACGCCTTCGACGAGATCCGCCCGATCCTCCACGCCCGCTGGGGCTCCGCGGACAAGATGCCGCTCGAGGAGGTCGAGGCCCGGGAGGCGAAGATCAAGGCGGCCAAGACGAAAACCCGGGACGAGCCTTCCTGAAGGTCTCCCGATGACCGGCCCCGGGGCCGGCGCGAAGCCGCGCACACTGGCGC
>NZ_JACCSO010000209.1 GCF_013812955.1 Nannocystis sp.
GCCGCGTGCCGCATGCCCGGCGCCAGCCCGCGTCGCCGCGCCACCGTGTTGACGTGCAGCACCTCGGCCTGCAGATCCGGCCGCGCCAGCACGGCCACCGGCCCCTCGCGCCACGCCGGCCGCGCGCGCAGCAACGCCTGCAGCGGCAATGCCGGCAGGTCGAGGCAGGCGATCCGCTCGGTGCTGGTCATCGAGCCCCGGATCTCAGCTCAAACCCCAGGGCCCGCGCCGCAGCGTCGGCGCGGCCAGCAGCGGCGCCCCCTTGTGCTTGAGCACCTCGGGGCGGACCGCGAACAGCCCCGACGCCCGCCGCTCACGCCGCGGATCGATGCGCAGCCCGACCATCGGCCCCAGCGAGGCCCGATCGACCGCGGCCCGCGTCAACACCACCACCCGGCTGTGATGCATGCGGGCCAGCGCGGCCAGCCGCGCCTGCCAGGCGCTGCCCTTGAGCCGCGGCGGACGCACTGTCTTTATGGCCATGTCTGATGCAACATGTCCCGCAGGACATGCAGCTTCCGGCCCGCTGAGATCGACGACGCACAGCCCATAGGCCCCCGAGCGCAGCAGCAGCTCGGCGGCGCGGGCCAGACCGACTTGCCCGCGGTCCTCCGGCACGTGCACGACGACCAGCGCGGCGAGGTCGACCCCCGACTCGGCGAGGTCCGGCGGATACAGAGGCCCGCCCGCGGGTTGCACCCACACCGTCGTCTCGCCCTCGAGCTGCGCCTGCCGCACCAGCGCGACCGCCGTGGTGTGCCGCGCCGAGGCCCCCACCCCGGAGATCTCAATCAGCCGCCCCGGCTCCGCCAGCTGTCCGAGCGCCACGCCCGAACCTTCTGAAAGGCCCTCAACCCGCCCCTCTGCCCACTGAAGCGCCACAGTCTTCATGGCCCCAGGATACTGAACATGGAAGCAGCATCAAGAAATTAACGTAATCCAGACTACGTCTATTTCCGAACCGCGCGAAGCCACGCATTGCGCGAGACCGCGCAATGCGGCCCGATTAAACAGCATGTTACAACCGCCGCGCGATGGCCGGCTCGACCGCTCACATCATCCAGTCCCTGGTCATCAACTTCGTCATCGCGGTCTCCAAGGGGATCGCCGCGGTGTTGACCGGCTCGGGCTCGATGATGGCCGAGACCCTGCACTCGTTCGCCGACTGCGCCAACCAGGGTCTGCTGCTGATGGGCGTGCACAAGTCGCGCAAGCCGCCGAGCGCGAGCCACCCGCTCGGCTACGGCCGGGTGCTCTACTTCTGGTCCTTCATGGTCGCGCTGCTGCTGTTCACCGGCGGCGGCATGTTCTCGATCTACGAGGCGATCCACAAGATGCAGCACCCCGAGCCGGTCGGCGACATGCGGCTCGCCCTGGCGATCCTCGGGGGCTCGCTGCTGCTCGAGGCCTGGGCCACCTACAAGAACGTCGTCGAGCTCAACCTGCGCCGCAAGGGCCGGCCCTTCTTCCGCTTCCTCAGCGAGAGCAAGGACTCCGACCTCGTGGTCGTGTTCGGCGAGAACTCCGCGGCGGTGCTCGGCCTGGTGATCGCCATGATCGCCATCGGCCTCGC
The DNA here is from genome assembly GCF_013812955.1 of Nannocystis sp. GTDB lineage: Bacteria > Myxococcota_A > Polyangia > Nannocystales > Nannocystaceae > Nannocystis. The sequence goes on from NZ_JACCSO010000209.1 coordinate 1,574, forward strand.
CGCCACCACCGGCGACGGCATCTACGACGCCTACGGCAGCCTCATGATCGGCTGCGTGCTGATCGGCGTCGCCATCTTCCTCGCCCGCGAGGTCAAGTCGCTGATCGTCGGCGAGGCCGCCGACCCCGAGATCGTCGCCGCCGTGCACGCCGAGATCGCCGAGGACCGGCGCATCACCGGCCTCCTGCGCCTGATCACCGTGCAGCAGGGTCCCGGCGAGGTGATCGTGGCGATGAAGCTCGGCTTCGTGCTGTCGCTGACCGTCGAGGAGGTCAGCGGCGCGATCAACGAGCTCGAGGGCCGCCTCCGCGCCCGCAACCCCGAGATCCGCTGGTGCTTCATCGAGCCCGACGTGCCGCGCAGCTGAGCGGCCCCCGCCCGCGCCGGAAATTTGCCGCGCCCCGGTCGCGCGCCTAGCCTGCGCAGCCCGTGGACTTCGCCCTGCCCGCCCGTCCCGTGCGCATGTCGCTGATCGCCGGGCGTGGCCACTACGATCGCATCTTCACCGCCCTGCGAGGCGCCCGCACCAGCGTGTGGATCGCCACCGCCAACTTGAAGGAGCTGCTGATCGAGGATCCGCGCGCCGGCAGCCGCGCCCCCGCCCGCTTCCACTCGGTGCTCGAGGTGATGAGCACCCTCGCCACCCGCGGCGTCGAGCTCCGCATCTTGCACGCGGGCGCCCCCTCGGGCCCGTTTCGCGCGAGCTTCGATCGCCGGCCCAAGCTCGTGCGCGGCGGCCTCGAGCTGCGCCAGTGCCCGCGCGTGCACCTCAAGACCGTGCTGATCGACGGCCAGTTCTGCTACCTCGGCAGCGCCAACTGGACCGGCGCCGGCCTCGGGGCCAAGGGCGAGGGTCGCCGCAACTTCGAGCTCGGCATGATCACCGACGACGAGGACGTGATCGACCAGGTGCAGGCGCTGTACGAGCACATCTGGCGCGGCGCCGCATGTCGCGGCTGCAAGCTGCGCGACTCGGGCTGCGAGGCGCCGATCGACGTCGTCAACGGCACCGCCGCGCGATGATTCGGCGGAGTCAGCGATCCAGGCCGAGCTTGCGGCGCAGGCGGCCGGCCAGCGCTCGACGGACCTGCCCGACCACACCGGGCGCGGGCTCCTTCGTGGGCTCGATGCTGGCCTTTGGCTGCTTGTCGTGACCTGTCCATCGGGACAGGCTGCTGTGCAACGGCAGCGAGATGATGGCGCGCAGCAGATCGGCAGCGAGCGCGGCCGGGCTGCCGCCGCGGGCCTCGACGCCGATGCGCTCGCCGAGATCGGCCTGCTCGAGCGCGCCGCGAGCCACGGTGCGCGTGCCGTCGGAGCGGATCTCGATGACGAGGCGGGCGACGATCGGCAGGTCATCGTCGGGGTTGGCGCGCTGCAGCGTGTCACCGCCCTGCGCATCCTTGCGGACCGCCTTCGGCAGGTCCTCGCCCAGATCATTGGGCCGGTCGCCGCGCAGGTCGTCGGCACGCGCATCGCGGGCACCAGTGCGTGAGCGGGCGTCGGGGTCGGCCATGGCGCGCGAGCCTAGCACGCGTCACGGCCCGCGCATGCCCGGGCGCCGCTGCACAAGCCTGGCGAGCAGTGATACATGAGGGGCGGAGTCTCGCATGTACCGTCCTCTCCTGCTCGCGTCCCTCGCCCTCACCCTCGCTTGTGACAGCGGCGCCAAGCCGCCCGCCACTGCTCCTGCGGCCACTGCGGCCCCCGCGGCCGCGAACCCGCTCGTCGATGCGAGCGCGAGCGCGGCGATCGGCAAGCCGGCCCCCGACTTCACGCTCCCCGCTGCCGACGGCAGCAGCGTCAAGCTCTCGGACTTCAAGGGCAAGCGCGTGGTGCTCGAGTGGTTCAACCCCGAGTGTCCCTTCGTCAAGTCCGCCCACGACGAGGGCCCGCTCAAGGACCTGGCCGCGCGCACCACCGCGACCGGCGTCGTGTGGCTGGCGATCAACAGCGGCGCGCCCGGCAAGCAGGGTCACGGCGCCGAGGCCAACAAGGCCGCCGCGGCCGCGTGGTCCCTCGCCCACCCGATCCTGCTCGACGAGACCGGCGCCGTCGGCCACGCCTACGGCGCCAGCAACACGCCGCACCTCTACGTCATCGACGAGAAGGGCGTGCTCGCCTACCGCGGCGCCCTCGACAACGCGCCGATGGGTGAGCCCGAGGGCGGCACCCGGGTCGCCCACCTCGAGGACGCGCTCGCGGCCCTCGCCGCCGGTACACCGATCACCACCGCCGAGACCCGCGCCTGGGGCTGCTCCGTGAAGTACGCCAAGTGAACCGCGCGTGAACGCACACTCGCGGCGCGACCGCTCGTGACGTTTCACAGCGCGAATTCACGGGCGCATACGGCGACCCTGACTATCTTTGGCGTCGGCGAACCCCGCGAGAGGCCACAGCAAGTATGCGCAGCGATCCAGTCATCGTCATCGGTTCCGGACTCGGCGGCCTCGCAGCGGCGATCCGCCTGCGGGCCATGGGTCACGAGGTCCTCATGCTCGAGGCCATGGACCAGCCCGGCGGGCGCGCGGCGGTGTTCGTGCAGGACGGCTTCTCCTTCGACGCCGGCCCGACCGTGGTCACCGCCAGCTATTTGTTCGACGAGCTGTTCGCGCTGGTCGGCCGCGATCGCCGTGACTACATCCAGTTCGTGCCGGTCGATCCCTTCTATCGCGTGGTCTTCCCCGAGGGCTCGCACTTCGACTATGTCGGCGACGAGGACCGCCTGCTCGCGCAGATCGCCGCGTTCAGCCCGCGCGACGTCGACGGGTACCGCAAGCTCGCCGACCACGCCCGGCGCATCTTCGACGTCGGCTACACCCAGCTGGTCGACAAGCCCTTCGACCGCTTCACCGACATGGTGAAGATCGTGCCCGACCTGGTGCGCCTCGGCTGCTGGCGCTCGGTGTACAGCTGGGTCGCGCAGTACATCCACGACGAGCGCCTGCGCCAGGTCTTCACCTTCCAGCCGCTGCTGATCGGCGGCAACCCGTTCCGCGCCCCGGCGATCTACGCCCTGATCCACTGGCTCGAGCGCAAGTGGGGCGTCGAGTTCGCGCTCGGCGGCACCACCTCGATCATCAAGGGCATGGTCCGCCTGCTCGGTGAGATCGGCGTCGAGCTGCGCTGCAGCAGCCCGGTGACCGAGATCGAGGTCGAGGGCGGCAAGGCCGTCGCCGTGCGCCTCGGCAGCGGTGAACGCATCCGCTGCAGCGCCGTCGTCAGCAACGCCGATCCGGCGTTCGTCTACACTCGCCTGGTCGCCGCCCGTCACCGCCGCTGGAACCGCGACTTCGTGGTCAAGCAGAAGAAGCTGTCGATGAGCCTCTTCGTCGGCTACTTCGGCGCCAAGAAGACCTGGCCGCACCTCGCCCATCACACCATCGTGCTCGGCCCGCGCTACCGCGAGCTGCTCGAGGACATCTTCGAGCGCAAGGTCCTGGCCGCCGACTTCTCGCTGTACCTGCACGCGCCGACACGGTCCGATCCGAGCCTCGCCCCGCCCGGCCACGAGAACTTCTACGTGCTCTCGCCGGTGCCCAACACCCTCGGCAAGATCGACTGGGAGGCCAAGGGCCAGCGCTACTTCGACACCATCCTCGACTTCCTCGACCAGGGCCAGCTGCCCGGCCTCAAGGAGAACCTGGTCACCCAGCGCCACATCACCCCGCAGTACTTCGAGACCACCCTACGCTCGGTCGGCGGCGCCGCCTTCGGACCCGAACCACGGCTCAGTCAGTCGGCGTTTTTCCGCTATCACAACCGCTCGGAGGACGTCGAGGGCCTGTACTTCGTCGGCGCCGGCACCCACCCCGGCGCCGGCATGCCCGGCGTGCTGTCGTCCGCCAAGGTGCTCGAGCGGGTGTTCCCGGCGCCGCCGCCGGGCCAGCGGATACCTGTCCCGAAGGACAGCGCCAGGCGGGCGGCCGCCTCGTGAGCGTCCGGGCGCAGGTCATCGCCGAGAGCCGCGAGGTGCTCGCGGCCCACGCCCGCACCTTCCAGCTAGCGGGTCGCTTCCTCGGCCCCGCGCGCCGCGACGAGGCCGCGGTCGTCTATGCCTTCTGTCGCCTGGTCGATGACCTCGTCGACGAGGCCCGCGACCTCGCGTCCGGCAGCGCCGCCCTGGCCGAGGTCGAGGCCGAGCTGCGCGGTCGGGCCCCGGCGCGCCCGCTGGTCGCCGTGTTCGCCGAGCTGATGGACGAGTACGGCGTCGCCCGTGCGGTGGCCCTGGAGCTGATCGCCGGCGTGCGCTCCGACAGCGGCCCGGTCGCGCTCGCCGACGACGCCGCGCTGCTGCGCTACTGCTACCAGGTGGCCGGCACGGTCGGCTTGATGATGTGCGGCGTGCTCGGCGTGCGCGACCCGGTCGCCGCGCCCTTCGCCCTCGACCTCGGCGTGGCGATGCAGCTGACCAACATCTGCCGCGACGTCGCCGAGGACGCCCGCCGGGGCCGCGTGTATCTCCCGGCGTCTCGACTCGCGCGCAGCGGCTCGGCCCCCACTGACCTGCACGGCGGCGACGCCCCCAGGCCCGCCATCGCCGGCGTGGTGCTCGACCTGCTCGAGCTCGCCGACCGTCACTACGCCAGCGCCGACCTCGGCATGCGCTTCATCCCGTGGCGCTCGCGCCTGGCGATCCTGGTCGCGGCCCGGGTCTACCGCGCGATCGGCCTGGTGCTGCGGCGCCGCGGCGGCGATGCGATGGCCGGCCGCGCCGTCGTGTCGACGCTCGAGAAGCTCGGCTGGAGCGGGGTCGCGCTCGCCCGCTTCACCCTCGGCCTGCTGCCGGGCCCCACGCCCACCCACGATCCGGCGCTGCACCGCTGGCTGGCCGGACTCCCGGGCGCCGACCCGAACGCCGGCAAATCAGTCGATCCGCCGCGCAAGCGCCGGACCGGCGCGCTGCGCCTGATCTTCAGCCGCTCGAACGCCACCGCCTGATCCGCGACAGCCTGTCCGATCGGACAGGCTGACATGTCCGCGAGGACAGCTCACTTCACGCCGACGTTCTTGCGCTGGAGGGTGATCGCCTCCTCGTCGCCGACCGCCTCGGCCTCGGCGAGCAGCCAGCGAAACAGCGGCCCGGAGATCCCGTACTCCTTGCGATCGTTCCACAGCCACACCGCGTAGTTGCAGACGTACAGGTGGATGTCCGGGAACAGAAGGCGACGGACCTCGAGGCCGCCGAGCGCCGCGGCGCGCTCGTAGGCGCGGCGCAGCGTGTTCCACTCGCGCAGCTCCTCGACCGAGGACAGCCCGCGCTTCTGCAGGGTGCGGCTGCGCAGGTTCTGGTTGAGCTTCTCGACCTCGCCGAGCAGGTCGGCGCGCAGCAGCGTCGCCGCCTCGGCCCCGATCTCGCCGGCCTCGATCAGCGCGGGCAGCGGGACCTGGGCGCGGGCCGTCAGCGCCGCGATCTCCTCGCAGACGGTGCGCCGCAGCTGCGCGAGCGCAAGATCCGGCTTGAGCACGGTCGCCAGCGCCTGGCTTCGCGCCGTCAGCTCGGCGAGCGCGGGTCCGGCGAACGCGGCGTCCCACGCCTTGCACAGATCGATCAGGTGGCTCGGCGTCAGGCTGCGCTCGAGGTCGCCGGCGGTGCCCCACAGCGCGTGCAGCGCCTGGGCGTAGGCCAGCGGATCGCCCGCGAATTCGGCGGGGTCAATGGGCGGCTGCACGACCACCGGCGCCGGCGGGGAGGGCTTGCGGCGCGAGAGGATGCGCGGGGTCGCCAGCGCGCGCTGCAGCAGCGGCCGCGTGCGTCGCCGGTCCGCGCTGCGCCACCACAACCACCGCAGCCCGAGGTCGGTGGCCGTCGGCTCGTCGATCAGCAGCTCGCGGCGCACCCGGGCCGCCGCGAACGCCAGGAAGCGGGTCTGCGGCGAGGCTACGTCGGGGCGCACGCCGAGGCGCATCACGCTCACCCAGTCCCCGCGCTCGGCCGCATCCGCGACCAGCCACTCGTTGGCGATCACCCGCGCGGGCGCCGGCGCGACCTCGGCGTCGAAGTTGCTGGCGCTGTGCATCAGGTCGCGGGCCGCGTCGCGCTGGCCGCGGCTCGCCGCGATCAGGCCGGCCGCGACG
>NZ_JACCSO010000234.1 GCF_013812955.1 Nannocystis sp.
CTCCGCCGGCGCTACTTCCGCCGGCCCCTGGCCCGCCGGCATCAGCCTCGGCCGTAACCCCACCTTCGTCGACGACCCGCAGGCCCCGCTCGTGCTCGAGGTCCACGCCCTCGGCCAGGACCTCGGCGACAGCCTCTATGGTCGCACCGTCGAGGTCGCCTTCGCCGCCCGCCTGCGTGACGAGCGACGCTTCGACCACCCCGCGCAGCTGCTCGAGCAGATCGGCCGCGACCTGCAGGCCGTCGCGCCCGCGCTCGACCCCGCCAGCCTCGCCCGGTTCGCGGCCTGCCTGTCCCCTGTCACATGACCCAAAAGCCATCCGCGCCGACGCTCGCCAGCGCCACCCTCGCCCAGGTGTACATCCAGCAGGACCACCTCGAGCAGGCGCGCCGCATGCTCGCCCGGGTGCTGCAGGCCGACCCGCTGCACGGCCACGCGCTGGCGCTGTCGGCCCGCCTGCAGGCCCGCTCCCGCGCGCGCCTCTACGCTGGTTACCGTCCGGGCCGCGGCCTCGCGCTGCGCTGGCACGACGCCCCCGACCTGCCCGACCTGCATCTCATCGCCACGATCTTCCGCCCGGTGCCGGAGATCTCCGCCACCACCGTCTACGTGACCTCGACCCCCTGCCGAACCCCCGGTGGTGAGCATGGGTTCGTGATCCCCGGCGACGCCGGCGGCCCGGCCACCGCCAGCCTCTGCCTCGCGCGCTGGGATGGCGCGCGTTTGCAGCCGGTCGCCGTCCACGAACCGCTGTCGTGGTAAGGTCGCCCGCGCCCATGTTTCGCGGAGCCTACACCGCCCTCATCACGCCCCTGCGCCACGACCGACTCGACGAGCCCGCCCTCGTCCGCCTCGTCGAACAGCAGATCTCCGCCGGCATCGACGGCCTGGTCCCCTGCGGCACCACCGGCGAGGCCAGCACCCTGTCGATGAACGAGCACCTGCGCGTCGTCGAGCTCACCGTGCAGACTTCGGCCGGTCGCGTGCCCGTGCTCGCCGGCGCCGCCGCCAACGACACCCGCAAGGCCGTCGAGCTCGCGCGCGCCTGCAAGCAGCTCGGCGCCGCCGGCACGCTGCAGGTCACGCCCTACTACAACCGGCCGACCCAGGACGGCCTGATCGCGCACTTCAGCGCGATCGCCGAGGGCAGCGAGCTGCCGGTGGTCGTCTACAACGTGCCCGGCCGGACCGGCGTCGACCTCCTGCCCGAGACCGTCGCCACCCTCGCCCGCCACAAGCGCATCGTCGGCATCAAGGAGGCCACCGGCGACATGGTCCGGATCTCCCGCATCCGCGAACTTTTAGGCTCCGACGATCACTTCACGCTGCTCTCCGGCGACGACTTCACGCTGCTGCCCTTCCTCGCGCTCGGCGGCCACGGCGTCATCTCGGTGACCAGCAACGTCGCCCCCGCGTGGCTCTCCGGCCTCTGCCACGCCGCCGCGGCCGGCCGCTGGGACGAGGCCCGCGCGCTGCACTACAAGCAGCTGCCGCTGGCCCGGGCCCTGTTCGGCCAGCCCAACCCGATCCCCGTCAAGTCGGCGATGGCCCTGCTCGGCCGCTGCACCGCCGAGATGCGACTCCCCCTGCTCTCCATCGACCCACAAACGCGCGAGGGCCAGGCCCTGAGCGACGCCCTGCAAACCCTGGGACTCCTGTCATGACCGACCGCCTGACCCCCATCATCATCGTCGGCGCCCGCGGCCGCATGGGCAAGACCCTCATCCGGGAGATCACCATCAGCGACAGCATGGTCCTCGAGGCCGCCGTCGACCGCTCGAGCGGACCCGGCCTCGGCATGGACGCCGGTCGCATCGCCGGCCTGCACGACCTCGGCATCGCCGTCACCGACGAGCTGCGTCCGCGTCGCAGCAGCGTCGTCGTCGACTTCTCGCTGGCCCAGGCGACCGACGCCAACCTGCGCCGCTGCCAGGAGGCCGGCGTGCCGCTGGTGCTCGGCACCACCGGCCTGCACAAGACCACCCGCGAGCTGCTGCGCGCCGCCGCCAAGGACATCGCGATCGTCAGCGCCGCCAACTTCAGCGTCGGCGTCACGCTGCTGACCCGCATCGCTGGCCTCGTCGCCCACGCGCTCGGCGATCAGTGGGACGCCGAGCTGCTCGAGATCCACCACAGCCACAAGCGCGACGCCCCCTCCGGCACCGCCCTGCGGATCGCCAAGTCGATCGCCAAGGCCACCGACCGCGACCCCGAGACCAGCCTCCGTCACGACCGCGCCGACCCGCACGCCCGCCCGCGCGAGCGCGGCGAGATCGGCGTCTCCGTGATCCGCGGCGGCGACTCGGTGGGTGAGCACACCCTGATGTTCCTGACCGACGGCGAGCGCCTGGAGCTCACCCACCGCGCCACCGACCGCGCCATCTTTGCCCGCGGCGCCCTGCGCGCGGCCCGCTGGGTCGTCGACAAGCCGCCCGGTCTCTACACGATGAGCGACGTGCTCGGCCTCGCCGGTCTCAGCTGATCACGAAGATCACCTCGGCCCGACCGTTATCCCCGTGATCATGGACGCGCTCGAGTTTCGCCTGATCGAATCCGCCGCCACGCGCGGCAGCTTCGCCGTGCGTGTCCCGCCGCAGTTGTTCGCCTTCCAGGGCCACTTCCCGGGCGACCCGGTGCTGCCGGGCGTCGCCCAGCTGCTGACCCTCGTGCTCGATCGTGTGCACTTCCTGTGGCCCGAGCTCAGCCAGCCGCGTCGGGTCACCCGGCTCAAGTTTCGCCAGAAGATCGTCCCGGGCGACGAGCTCGAGGTCCGGCTCGAGCGCAGCGCCTCGGCGGTCCGCTTCGAGCTCCACCGCGGCCCCGAGCTGTGCACCCAGGGCGTCCTCGACTTCTCCGCCGACCCGTCTGCCGGTGTGAGCCCCGCGCAGTGAGTCCTGCCGCGTCCCCTGCGCCGTGGTTGCGCCGCTGGTCGCGTGTCAACGCCGGCCAGCTGCGCTAATCATGGACCCCGTGGACCAAGCCCCTCGCACCGTCGACATCGCAATCCTCGGCGGCGGCCTCGCTGGCAACCTGCTCGCCCGCCAGCTGCGTCGGACCGTGCCGCAGCTGTCGGTCGCCATGTTCGAGCGCAGCCGCGAGACCAGCTTCAAGGTCGGCGAGTCGACCGTGGAGATCGCCACCAACTATCTCGTGCGGCGCCTCGGTCTGTCGAGCTACCTCTACGAGAACCAGCTGCCGAAGAACGGCCTGCGCTTCTTCTTCGACACCGTCGACAAGGCCGCGCCGCTGATCGACATGAGTGAGATCGGCAGCGATCGCCTGCCGGCCTTCCCCACCTTTCAGATCGACCGCGCCCGGCTCGAGGCCGACCTCCTGCGCATGAACGCCGCCGACGGCGTCGACATCCACATCGGCGCCCGCGCCCACGACCTCCAGCTGCACGAAGCGGAGGGCGCGCCGGAGCAGCGCACCGCCAGCGGCATGCACGAGTTCATCGTCACCGAGGGCGAGCAGCGCTACCCCGTGCATGCCCGCTGGGTCGTCGACGCCAGCGGCCGCGCGAGCGCGATCGCCCGCCTCAAGGACCTGCGCGTGCCCGTCGAGCACGGCATCGCCGCGGCCTGGGGTCGCTTCACCGGCCACGCCGACATGGACGACTGGGGCCCCGCGAGCTGGCGCGCCCGCGTGAAGAACACCGCGCGCATGCTCTCGACCGTGCACTTCTGCTACCGCGGCTACTGGATCTGGTTTATCCCGCTCGGCCGCGGCGTGATGTCGGTCGGCTGGGTCGGCGACCGCGCGATCTTCCGCGACGAGATGCGCAAGCCCGAGGGCTTCCTCGAGTTCTTGCGGGGCCACCGCGCCGTCTGGGACCTCCTCAAGGACCGCGCCGAGCTGCTCGACGTGCTCGCCTACAAGCAGCTCGCCTACGGCACCAGGCAGTTCTTCGGCGGCGCCGACCGGTGGTTCATGACCGGGGAGGCCGCCGCCTTCACCGACCCCTTTTACAGCCCCGGCAGCGACTTCATCGCCCTCGAGAACGACTTCATCACCGACATGATCGCCCGCGATCACGCCGGCGAGTCGCGCAAGCAGATCGCCGAGCGCTCCGCGATCTACGACGAGTTCATGCAGTTTCGGTTCCAGGCGACCCTGCTGCTGTACCGCGACCTCTACCCGGTGCTCGGCAGCTACGAGCTGCTAAAGCTCAAGTGGGACTTCGACATCGCCTGCTACTACAACCTCTGGGCCGCCCCTTACTGGCACGACGAGCACCTCGACCTCAGGCTGCTCCAGGGCCAGCTGCGCCGCAAAGAATTCATGATCCAGGGCCTGGAGAACTTCTCGCGGCTGTTCCAGCGGCTCGAGGCCGGCTTTCGTGACCGAAACCTGACCCACCGGGCCAACCTCGGGCGCTACAGCAGCGGCCTCGACATCGTCGACTTCGCCGAGGAGCTGTCCGCGCCCCGGCCGCGGCGGCAAGTGATGCGCACCACCGAGGCCATCTTCAACACCGTGCGGGAGCGGGCGCTGGACCTCCTGGCCGACCTCGGAGAGACCCCCACACCTGCCGAGCGCAGGCTGCCGCTCTATGACTTCCTGCTGGCGTCGCCGCTGGCCTGAGATACCATACCCCCCCCAATGACGCGCGCGGAAATCTACCAGCGGGTAACCGGCATCCTGGTCAAGACCTTTGAGCTCGACCCCGCCGATATCCGGCCCGAGTCTCGCCTGTTCGAGGATCTCGACCTCGACAGCATCGACGCCGTCGACATGTTCGTCGAGCTCCACGAGATCACCGGCCGTCGCATCGACCCCCAGGTCGCCCGCAAGATCCGCACCGTGGAGGACATCGTCACCATGGTCGAGGCGGAGCTCGCCGGCACTCCTCCGGCCACCGCCGACTGACCGACGAGAGGCCCTCGTGGTCTACCCTGCCCTGCAAGACCTCCTCCCCCACCGACCGCCGATGATCCTCATCGACGAGCTCGTGCACTGGGACGAGCGTGAGGTCGTCTGCTCCGTCACCATCCGCGACCACGCTCCCTTCGTCGTCGACGGCCGCGTGCCCGCCCTCGCCAGCATCGAATACTTCGCCCAGACCGTCGCCGCCTTCTACGGCTACCTCGCCCGTCACCGCCAACAGTTCACCATGGGCATGCTGCTCGGCACCCGCGAGCTCGAGCTGCGCACCGACTTCTTCCGCGTCGGCGACGTCCTCACCATCACCGGCCGCGAACTCTGGAACGGCGAAGGCCTCGCCCAGTTCCGCTGCGAGCTGCTGCGCGGGCCCGAGCTGCTCGCCCTCGCCGCCATCTCTGTCCTGCAAGCCGGAGCACCAGCATGACCCCAAGACGCGTCGTCATCACCGGCGTGGGCGTCGCCTCACCGATCGGCAACTCCCTCGACGAGGTCAGCCGCTCGCTGCAGACCGGCCGCCACGGCATCGTCACCATGCCCGCGTGGGACCGCATCGCCGACCTGCGCACCCGCCTCGGCGGCGTCGTCGACCTCGAGCTCGACCACCGCTGGCACCGCAAGAAGACCCGCACGATGGGCCGCGTCGCCCTGCTCGCCACCTACGCGACCGAGCAGGCGCTGGCGATGGCCGGCCTCGGCGAGGACCCGCTGATCGGCGGCGGCACCCTCGGCCTCGCGTACGGCTCGACCTCCGGCTCCTCGGAGGCGCTCGCCGAGTTCTGCGGGACCCTGTTCGTCAACATGAGCATGCGCGGGCTGCAGAGCACCGGCTTCCTCAAGTTCATGGCCCACACCTGCGCGGCCAACCTGGCCCAGTTCTTCGGGATCCGCGGCCGCATCATCCCGACCAACTCGGCCTGCACGAGCGGCGCCCAGGCGATCGGCTTCGCCTACGAGTCGATCAAGTACGGCCTGCAGGACGTGATGATCGCCGGCGGCAGCGACGAGATGCACTACACCACCGCGGTCACCTTCGACCTGATGTACGCGACCTCGGCGAACTTCAACAGCCAGCCGGAGCTCAGCCCGCGGCCCTTCGATGTCCGGCGCGACGGCCTGGTCGTCGGCGAGGGCGCCGGCACCCTGATCCTCGAGGACCTGGGGCACGCGCTCGCCCGCGGCGCGACCATTCTGGGCGAGATATACGGCTTCGGCACCAACTGCGACGGCATCCACATGACCGCCCCCTCGGAGCCCGGGATGCGCGCGGCGATGCAGCTGGCCCTGCGCGACGCCGGCATCACTTCGGCGCAGATCGACTACGTCAACGCCCACGGGACCGCGACCGACATCGGTGACATCGCCGAGGCCAGCGCCACCCGGGCCGTGTTCGACCGCCCGGTCCCGATCTCGTCCTCCAAGAGCTTCACCGGCCACACCATGGGCGCCTGCGGCGCGATCGAGGCCGTCTTCTGCCTCGCCATGTTCAGGGACGGCTTCCTCGCCCCGACCCGCAACCTCGACGAGGTCGACCCCCGCTGCGAGGGCCTGGACCACATCCGCGAGCTCCGACGCGAGCAGCCGCACACCATCATGAGCAACAACTTCGCCTTCGGCGGCGTCAACACCTCGCTGATCCTCGGCGAGCCCCCGCGCTAGCCGAACTCGCTCCCGACCTGAACTCGCTGCCGACCCGAACTCGCTGCCGACCCGAACGAGCCCGTGCCCAAGCTGCTGCGCATCCTCCTGACCGGCTCGGCCTTCCTCGGGTTCTTCCTGTTCGCCGGCCTGCTCGGCCGCCTGATGCTCCCGCTCGTCGTCGCCTTACCCGGCAGCCCCGAACGCAAGCGAGCCCGCCGCGAATGGTTCTTCCTGTGGACCAACCGCGTGTTCTGCGTCTACATGGGCATGCTGCGCCTGGTCCTGTATCGCCGCCCGCCGCTGCCGGCCGACCTCCCGCCGAGCGGTCAGGGCTACATCGTGATCGCCAACCACCCCTCGCTGGTCGACGTCTTGCTGCTCGGCGCGACCCTGCCCGGCTTGACCTCGCTCGCCAAGGCCTCGTGGTACCGCTCGTGGGTGCTCGGCCCGCTGCTGCGCCACGGCAAGCACGTCCGCGGCCCCGAGCCGCGCGCGCTCACCGGGGCGGGCGCCATCGACGGCGAGGACGCCGACGCGCCGGTGCTCGAGCGCATGGTCGAGCACCTGCGCGCGGGTCATCCGCTGCTGGTGTTCCCGGAGGGTTCACGCTCCCACGAGCGGACCATGCGACGGTTCCGCCGCGGCGCCATCGAGGCCGCGATCCGGGCCCAGGTCCCGATCGTTCCGGTCTTCATCTCGGTCGCGCCGCCGATGCTCATGAAGCATCAGCCCTGGTACGAGGTCCCGCCGCGCGGAGGTCGCTTCACGCTCGAGTTCTTCCCGGTGATCGAGACCGCCGGCCGCGAGCTCGACGCCCGCGCCCTCAACCAGGAGCTCAAGCAGCGCTACGAGGTCCGCCATCAGCAGATGCTGCGAGAGCGCGACGCCCTCGAGCTCCCGCGCTCGCCCCCCGCCCTGCCCTCCAAGGCCTGAGCAAGCACTGGCACTGAGCCGCGGCCCGCCCCCGGAGATCTCCGAGTGCTGCGCCCGCGCCGTCCCGTCGAGCCGCCATGTCCCGCCGTCGGCCCGCCGTGTTAGCCTGCCAGTGCCGATGTCCGCCTCTGCACCAGCCGCGCTGCAACCTCGCCTCGGCGACCGCAGCCTGTTCCCGACGCTCGCCCCCGTCGCCTACCTGAACCACGCGGCGATCTCTCCGCCCTCCTTGCCGGTGCAACAGGCGATCCACACGATCGTCGACGACTACGCCCGCCACGGCACCGCCGCCTTCATGCGCTGGGCCGGCGAGCGCCAGCGCCTGCGCGGCCTGCTCGCCCGACTGATCGGCGCCGAGGCCGAGGACATCGCGCTGGTCGCCAACACCACCCGCGGCGTCAGCGACATCGCCCTCTGCCTGCCCTGGCGCCCCGGTGATCGCGTCCTCCTGTTTCAGGGCGAGTTCCCCGCCAACATCACCCCCTGGCAACGCGCCGCCGAGCTGTTCCAGCTCGAGCTCGAGATGCTGCCCGTCGGCGACTTCCACCGCGGCAAGGGCCTCGACCACCTGCGCGAGGCCCTGCGCCGGCCCACCCGCCTCGTCGCCGTCTCCGCCGTGCAGTTCCAGACCGGCCTGCGCATGCCCGTCGCCGAGATGGCCGCGCTGTGCCACGAGTCCGGCGCCGAGCTGTTCGTCGACGCGATCCAGGCGCTCGGCGTCTGCCCGCTGGACGTCGGCGCCAGCGGCATCGACTACCTCAGCGCCGGCAGTCACAAGTGGATGATGGGCACCGAGGGCCTCGCCTGCCTGTACGTGCGCCGCGACCGGGTCGCCGCCTTGCGCCCGAACGTCGCCGGCTGGCTCAGCCACGAGGACGGCCTCGAGTTCTTGTTCGGCGGCGCCGACCAGCTGCGCTACGACCGGGCGATCCGCAAGCGCGCCGACTTCGTCGAGGGCGGCGCCTACAACACGATCGGCTGCGTCGCCCTCGCGGCCTCGCTCGACCTGATCCTCGCGCTCGGCGTGCCGGCGATCTTCGATCACGTGCTCACTTACCTCGACGAGCTCGAGGACGGCCTGTGCGTGCGCGGCTTCACCAGCCTGCGCGCCCGCGCCGTCAGCGAGCGCTCCGGCATCCTCTCGGTGCACCCGCCGCGCAACGTGCACGTCGCCGACCTCCAGCGCGCGCTCGCCGACGGCGGCATCGCCTGCTCGACCCCCGACGGCGCCCTGCGCTTCGCCCCCCACTGGCCCAACGACATGAACGCGGAGATCCCCCGCGTGCTCGCGGCCATCGACACCGCCCTCGGCAACCCCTGACCGAAATCGCGTAATTCTCATGGACCGCCAGCGCCCCCGCACCACCAGCGACGAGATCGATCTCTACATCCGCACCTACTACTCGTTGCTGCGTAGCAGCGGCGAGGTCCGGGTCCGCGCCTTCGAGGAGTCGCACTGCTTCAGCGACTCGAGCCTGCACTCCGGCGCCCGCTCGAGCACCCCCGACGTCGCCGCCTTCGCCTACAGCGCCGCGCGCCTGCCCGCCTGCATGCCCTTCGTGCGCCGCATCGTGCTCGGTCAGTCGCACGAGAGCTTCGAGGCCGTCGGCCTCGAGATCCGCACCTGGGACAGCGTCAAGACCCGCGGCCGCCGTCGCCCGCTGCGCTTCGACGGCGGCGACCTGCTCGGCGCCTTCATCTCCAGCACCAGCGACATCGACGACATCGTCCCGATCGTCACCGCCTACCAGATCGTCTGGAACCAGATGCACGAGCTGCTGGTCGACACCGAGCTCGGTCGTCGCCTGCTCACCGCGCCCGCCGAGGGCCCGCTACCTTCGGTCGAATTCGCCGAGCTCGCCCCCCTGCTCGGCCTCGACGAGGAGGGCGCCCGCACCCTCTGCGCCGCCCTCGACAAGGACTGGGTCCGCAGCCTGCGGGCGATCTGCGAGCACACCTGCGACCTCTCGCTGCGGGTCCTCAGCGGCTCCTACTCGCAGTATCAGCGGGCCTCGCAGCGCTGGTGGTCGGGCATCGAGCCGCATTACCTGCGCGAGACCGACCCGCGCCGCCCGCCGATCTACTTCGTCTCCTCGAACACGCACTCGCTGCTGAACCTGCTCGGCGGCTACGCCCGCGCCCACCGCGACGGCATCATCGACTACGCCCGCCGCCGCGACCCCGAGGGCCTCGCCAAGCCCTTGATGGACGCGATCGAGGGCGGCCGCGAGCCCGAGATCTGCAACATCACGTACTACCTGCTGCGCGCCTTCCTGCACGAGGACCCGCAGCAGACCCCGCGGCGCCTCGCGCAGATCCAGGCCTTCGAGGCCGAGGGCGGCATCACCTCGATCGACGTGCCCGGCAAGATCGACGTCAACGCCCAGATCTTCCGCCTCGCCGACCTGCTGCCCGAGCGCCTCGACCCGCGCCTGAACATGCCCGGCCTCGAGCGCCTGCGCGACAGCGACGCGGTGATCATCAACATCGATTACCCGCTCGGCATGGCCGCCTACCACCACCTCTCGCGCATTGGTCAGGGCACCGGTGAGGTCCGCGGCCTCTACATCATGGGCAAGGCCGCGACCCTCAACGGCCGCGTCGGCGACGTCATGATCTCCACCGTCGTCCAGGACGAGCACTCGCGCAACACCTACCTGTTTCGCAACTGCTTCGTCGCCGCCGACGTCCAGCCCTACCTCAAATTCGCCACCGTCTTCGACCAGCAGAAGGCGCTCACCGTGCGCGGCGCCTTCCTGCAGAACCGCGAGTACATGGGCGTCTTCTACCGCGAGGGTTACACCGTGCTCGAGATGGAGGCCGGCCCCTACCTCTCCGCCATCTACGAGCTCGTCAACCCCCAGCGCCACCCCGACGACGAGATCGTGCACCTCTCGGTCAGCTCGCCCTTCGACGTCGGCATCCTCCACTACGCCTCGGACACCCCCTACTCCCGGCGCCAGAGCCTGCTGTCAAAGAGCCTGTCCTACTTCGGCGTCGAGAGCACCTCCGCTTGCGCCATCGCCATCTGCCGTCAGATCTTCAACCGTGAGCTCACCCGCCTGCGCGGCGCCTGAGTCAACATCCGTCGCAACCTGTCCCCGAGGACAGCACAGAGGACCCGCCATGCCCCACCGCGATCCCTGGACCGTCACCCTCGAGGCACCCGCCCCCGGCGCCGACCTGCTCACCCTGCTGCGTCACGCGCTGCACGCCGCCATCACCGCGCCCTCGCCCGGCAACAGCCAGCCGTGGCGCTTCCTGCTCGGCGACGACCACGTCGACCTGTTCACCGACCCCAGCCGCGCCCTCCCGGTCCGTGACCCCGAGGGCCAGCAACGTCTCATCGCCGGCGGCGCCGCCCTCGGCCTGCTGCGGGTCGCCCTGCGCGCGCTCGGCCTCGGCGAGACCACCACCCTGCTGCCCGGCGACCACCCCGACCTGCTCGCCCGCGTCGCCCTCACCGGCTCGGTCGCCGCGACCCCCGAGGAGACCTGGCTGCTGCAAGCGGTCCCCAAGCGTCGCACCCACCGCGGCCTGCTCGCGGCCCGGCCGGTGCGCGAGCGCCTGCTCGAGCGCCTGCAGAACGTCGCCCGCGACAGCGATGCCGAGCTGCTGGTGCTCGGCAGCTCGCGCCAGCGGGCCGCCCTCGCCACCCGCGGCGACGCCGTGCAGCGCGCGCGCGACTCCGACGCCGCGTGGAACGACGAGCGCCGCGCCTGGTCCGAGCCCGGCCCCGACCCCTTCGAGGACAGCAACGGCGACCCCGCCCGCGGCCCCGCGATCCTCGAGGGCGCGCCCGTGCTCGCGCTGATCACCACCACGAGCGATGACCGCCTCGCCTGGCTGCGCGCCGGCGAGGCTTTGATCCGCGTGCTCCTGCGCGGCCGCGTCGACCACCTCTACGCCTCGTTCCTGCACGGCCCCTTGACCCACGCCGCCGACCGCTGGGCCGTCGCCGAGGAATCAGCTGTCCTCGGGGACATGCCCCAAACGCCAGGTTACGCCCAGCTCGCCCTGCGCCTCGGCTACGGCTCGGACCTCCCGCCGACGCCGCGCCGCCCGCTCTCCGAGGTCTTGCTCGCGGCGCCGCCCTGAACCTCCGCGGACCGCGGACCGCACGAGTGAAACCACTGCTCCGCAGCGCCCCACGGCTCCGCAGCGCCGCGTCGCACGGCTCCGCAGCGATGACACCCGCCGCAGCGGCGCGGGTCCCGGCGGCCATTCCCGCGTTCGGCCGTGTTACCCTGCCGCATGCTTCGCCGACCTGCGTGGCTCCTGCCCGTCCTGTTCTCCTCCGCCTGCGGCGGCGCGTCGCCACCTGCGCCTGCAGCCCGCTCGCAGCCCGCCGCCCCCGCACCGGCGAAGTCACCCGCACCCGCATCCACCCCACCACCGGTCGAGCCGGCCACCGCCAGCGCGAGCGACCCCGCCTGCGCGACGGCGCTCCCCTACTTCAACGCGATCCACAGCGCCGCCGCCCAGCCGACCCCGGATCTGGCCACCCTGCGCACCGCCTACCTCGGCACCGCCGTGCAGGCCCTCGTCAAGGCCAGCGACGCCGAGACCGGCCGCAGCGATGACGCCGCCCTGACCGCCGCGCTCGCCACCGACGCGCCCGGGGCCTTCATCACCGCCGAGTTCCTGCTGCACGGCGCGCTCAGCCAGCGCCTCCGCCACAACCTCGAGCTCGCCATCAACGACAAGGACCCCGCGAAGCGGGCCGCGGCCTGGAGCGCGGCCCGTTGCGCGTGGGAGCAGGACCTGCGCCCGCTCGCGCTCGCCGTGCAGACCCGCAGCGCCGAGCTGTCCTCCGAGACAGGTCGCCAGGACGCGAGCATCGCCGCCGACATCGACGCTGTCTTCCTCGCCGGCGCGGCCGCGCTGAAGGCCGAGCCGATCGACGAGCGCGTGCTCAAGCCCGGCCACGAGACGATCGAGAAGACCTGGTTTCGCGCCGTCCACCGCGAGCTCGCGACCACCGCCGCCAGGGCCCAGCAGGACGGCGACGCCCTCGCGGCCCGCCGCGCGCTCGGCCTCTTCAACCTGATCCGCGACCGCCTGCAGGACCGCAACACCCCCGGCATCGCCGTGGTGGAGGCCCGGCTCGGCGGCGAAGCGAAGCAGCTCGACCCCGCCGCGGTGATGCGAGAGATCGACATCGCTCTAGTCAAGCGCGCCCGCAAATATGCCAGCCACGCCCTCGAGGCCAAGCTCTCCGGCGTCGAGGCCCTGACCAGCGCCACCGAGGGCCTCGCCTACACCCGCATCCTGCTCCCGGGCATGCAGGCGGCGATCCGCGACAAGGCCTTCGACCCCGAGGCTCACATCGCCGCCTGGTCACACTTCGCCGAGCTCGCCGAGGCCGGCGACGACCCCGATGAGCTCAAGAAGCTCAGCGCCGAGCTCGTGCAGTGGAACTGCGCCTACCAGCAGGCGCTCGGCATCCGCGAGTGCACCGCGACCGCCGACGAGCGCAAGAAGCCCTGAATCAGTGGAATCAGCCCGGCGTGCCCGCGGGCACCGCCGGCACCACCAGCACCGGGCAACTCGCCTCACGGATGATGCGGTCCGCGGTGCTGCCGACGAAGAAGCGGGCGACCCGGCTGCGCCCGCTGGCCGCCAGCACGATCAGGTCCGCCTTGTGCCGCTCCGACTCGCCGAGGATCACGCTCAGCGGCACCCCGGGTCGCGCCTCGAACAGCACCTCGATGCCCGCGCAGTGGCGCTCCGCCACGGCCCGCAGCGCCGCGATCGAGGTGTCGTACGCCGCCTTGTGCACCTCCGCCATCACCTGCTGCGACAGGCCCACCGTCAGGCTGCCCGTGTACATCGAGCTGTAGGCCAGCGGCGGCGTCACATGCAGAAGGATCAGCGTGCCGCCGCTGAGGCCCGCCAGCTCGGCCGCCAGGGCGATGCTGCGCAGCGAGGCCGGTGCATAGTCGATGTACTGCTTCTCGACCAGCACCGCCTGGCCCGCGGCGATCTGCTCGTCGGTCGCCGGCTGGAAGTCGATGGGCACGAGGATGCGGGCGAAGGTGCGAGAGGCGGTCATCCACACCAGGATAGCAAAGCCCTCCGCGGCCTGTCGCGGGGTCCTGCGCGCACAATCTTCGCCGCCGCGCCCGCCCGTGCACCACCCCGGATACGGCCGGGTCCGCCGGACTCTGACCCAAAGGACAGGTCCATGCGCGCCCGGTATGTGTCCTAGGGCACGCCCCCGGCCCAGTCCGCTCCCGCCGGAACATTGCTCCGCGGGCCCGCCTTGGCTAGCTTCGCCGGCAGCCGCCATGTCCGACAGCGCCCCCCTCGACCCCGCCGATGCCTCCGACGCCGCGCCCGAGGACCTCGAGCTGCGCCCGGTCGACGGCCTGCCGCGCTGGCTCGGTCGCCGCCTGGCCCGGGCCTTCCTGCGCCTGGTGAGCATGGAGGAGAACGACGCGCCGGCGCTGGCGCGCATGGTGACGCCCACCGCCGGCTACTTTCGCCGCGACCGCCACGTGCATCCGGAGGTCGATCCGGGCAGCTACCGCCTGCAGCTGAGCGGCGTCGCCAGCCCGCGGACCTTGACCTTCGCGGACCTGCAGGCGCTGCCGCGGGAGACCCGCGTCTGCGTGCAGGAGTGCGCGGGCAACGGCAACCACATCATGGGTTCGGCGGGGCTGTGCGGACAGGCGGTCTGGTCGGGGCCGACCTTCGAGTCGCTGCTCGAGCTCTGCGGCGGCGCGGGACCGGCGACGCACTTCGCCTTCCACGGCCTCGACGACCTCGGCGTGCTCAAGCGCGGCTACCACTACGGCCTCTCGCTGGACGAGCTGGTGCGCAGCCGGGCGATCATCGCGTTGACGATGAACGGCGAGCCGCTCTCGCGCCGCCACGGCTTCCCGTCCCGCCTGATCGTCCCGCAGATCTACTCGATGTCGCACGTGAAGTGGCTCGCCCACATCGAGGGCAAGACCCGCCCGCACATGGGCATCCACAACCGCCTGGTCTTCACCAACAAGGAGCTGCAGGCCGGCAAGTGGGTGCGCGTGCAGGCGCGCTGGATCGGCCTCAAGTCGACGATCGCCCGCTGCCGGCGCGAGGGCACCGGCTGGCTGCTCACCGGCTGCGCCTGGGGCGGCCAGCATGCCGTCGCCGCCGTCGAGGTCAGCACCGATGGCGGCCTGTCGTGGCAAGCCGCCCGCCTTCAGACGCCCGCCGAGTACTTCCAGGAGCACCCGGAGATCGAGCCCGAGGGCCTCGCCGGCGCCTGGTCGGTGTTCACCTACCACTGGCGACCCGCGGGCCCTGGCACCTTCAAGATCGGCTGCCGCGCGCTCGACGTGCACGGCGCCCTTCAGCAGCTCGACAACGACCCGAAGGTCCACGGCCACTTCAACCAGACGCGGGTGAAGTGGCGCAAGGTCTCCGTGCCCGAGCGGCGCTTGCCGCCCGCGCAGGGCGCCTGATCACACCGGGATCTGGCAGGCCCCGATGTTCTCCTGGCCCGGAGGCTCCGAGCCCTCGGTGTACCAGGGCACGCACTCCTGCATCGGCGCGCCGGGGCACGTGTTCTCCGCCACCGAGAGGTCGCAGTACGGGCTGCAGCAGCCCGAGGCGTCGACGCAGTCGGGCACGCCCGCCGGATCGGAGCAGAACAGGCCGTAGTCACACACGTTGACGAACGCGCAGGCGTCGCCGTACTGGCCCTCTTCGCCGCTCGCGTCGAAGTCGCAGATGAACTGGTCGACCCCGTCGAAGAAGCAGATCTGGTCGCCGGGGCAGCTCTGAACCAGCGGGTCGCAGGTCGAGAGGCACAGGATCAGCGAGCCCATGTTCGACACGTCGCAGCTCTCGCCGTTGCCACACATCGCGGCCTCCTCGGAGCCGGTGCACATGTCGATGCAGGTGCCGACGTTCATGTCGTCGACGTACCAGCACAGCAGGTGCTTGTCGCAGCTGTCGATGCCGTCCGTCGCCGAACCCGTGACGGTGCACTCGTCGCCCTTCTGGCCCGGGTTCTCCTGGACCGGCGAACACTTGGTCGCGTTCCACGAGCCCATGTTGGTGTCGTCCCAGGGCATGCACTTTTGCCCCTCGGGACAGTCCTCGTTCCAGATGTCGCACTGGAAGCCGTCGCCGCTCATGTCGCCACAGTTGAGGAATGAGCAGGCTCCGGTCGTCGGCGCGCCGCTCGAGCCGTCCGTCATCGCGTCGCTGGTGGTCCCGCCCCCGGACGTACCCGGCGCGACCATCGTGGTGCCCCCGGTGGTGCTGGCGCTGTCGCTGGCGGCGACGGTGTCGTCGACGTTCGAGCTCTTGGTCGCCGTCGCCTCATTATTGTCCTTGGGGCAGCCGCCGAGCACGACGGCGCCGAGCGCCAGGGTCCGCAAGACATGTGTAGTTCGCATCATTTTCTTCGCTTTCTGTGACAGGCGCTCCGCGCGTCCCGCCGTCCATGCATCCTTGCGCAAAGCCGCGCTGCACGCAAACCGGATCCGAGCCCGGCTGAAACCAGCCGCTGCCCTCCTGGGTCCTCAGCCCGGCCGCAGGTCGTAAACGATGTTGCGGGTGCCCGCCCCCGCGCAGACGCCCTGCACCACCGCCTTCAAGCCCGGCGTCGCCACGAATTTGCGGTCCTTGAACACCTTGAACGGGTAGCGCTCGCGCAGCGCGCGGTAGCGCCCCCCCTCTTGCGCACCCAGGCGCTCGGCCAACAGCGGCGAGACCGGGTCGTTGCTCTTCTCGTCGCGGATGTCCCCGGCGGCGCAATCGGTGGCGAAGGCGACCAGCAGCTCGGGCCGCTCGGTCTCCGCGGCGCCGACGCCCAGCGACCACGCGTGCCAGGCCCGGCCCAGGGCGTCGTCCGGCGCCTCCATCGTCCGGCGCACCGCGACGCCACCCGCGCCCCCGGTGCCGCCGACCGGCAACGAGAACAGCGCCGGGCCGATCACCCCCCGGGCGACCCGCTCGACCTGCACGCCCTCGACGCCATGCAGCCGGACGAACAGCGTCTCCGCGTCGAGGTCGGCGCAGCGATACACCATCGCGCGAAACCCCTCGCTGGCCGCCGCCGTCTCGCCGTCCGCCTCGAGGTCGACCACCTTGCGCCGCCACAGCGACGACACCTGCGTCAGCTCGATCACCAGCCGCAGGTACACCCCCGACGCGTCGAGCTTGGTCAGCTCGATGCGAAACGCCGCGGTCCCGCTCGCCGGATCGTGGCGGCGCAGCAGCACCCGATGATGATCCACCGGCGCCACCTCGAGCGACTGCAGCCGCTCGAGATACGTGTGCTTCGCCGCCATCCGGGCGAACACCTCGGCCTCGTCCTTGCGGGCCTCGAGCTCGCCCCGCGCCCCCATGCGCGCCAGCGAGGCCGCCGCGAGCTCGTGATCCGTGCAAACCCGGGTGAAGCTCGCCAGGTTCGGCAGACCGGCGCGGGCGTCGACGTAGAGCTCGCCGTAGACCCCGAGCCGCAGCCCCTCGCGCAGGGTGTCGACCGAGCTCTGCAGCTGGCGGCGGTCCGGGAACGCGCTGTTCAGGCGCGCCGCCTGCAGCGCCCGCCCGAGCAGGTCGAGGTAACCCTCGGCCTCGGGCAGGACCAGCGCCTGGGTGTGCAGCGCGACGATCGACACCGCGGCCCCCGGCTCAGACGCTGGCCGGGGCGCTCGCCTGGCGCGCCATCGCCTTGTCGATCGCCGCCTTGATGCGCGCCTCCTCGATGTCCCGCGACTTCTTGAGGTTCTCCTCGAGCAGGCCGGTGGTCGTCTCGTCGAAGGTCTCGAGGTCCTTGATGAAGGTGTCGAGGTTGCTGCGAAAGAACATCTGCGTGTCGCTGACGAACTGGGTGGTCACGTTCATCGACTCGGTCATCACGTCGAGGCTGCGCTTCATCTCCAGCATGACCTCCGCCGCGTCCGCCGCGCGGCCGATCGCCTGGATCTGCGCCGAGGCCATGTCGAGCTTGATCGACGACGCCGTCGTGTACTGCTGGATGTCGTTGGCCAGGTTGCGGATCGTCTCCGCCAGCTTGCGGGTGTTGTCCTTGAGGCGGGCGTAGCGCTCCTCGGCGGAGCCGTAGAGCAGCACGTTGGTCGAGTGCTCGGCCAGCTTGGCGTAGACCTTGTCGGCGTTGGCCTGGATGTCGCGCTGCTCGACGCTGCCGGCCTCGGCCGCCTGCTCGTCGGCCTTGAGCTGCTCCTGCACCGCCTTGAGCTCGAGCACGTAGCCGAGCGCCGCGCGCTCGTTCTTCGCCATCTCGACGATCTTCACGTTGATGCGGTCGATCTCCTTGTACAGGTCTTGCTCGCTCTGCTTCAGGGTATCGACGTACTCGGCGGCCTCCTTCACCCGGCGCGCGCTCAGGTGATACTGGGCCTTCAGCAGCTCCTCGATCGAGCGCTGGCTGAGCGCCAGCCCCTTCAGCCCCGGGATGTAGCTCAGGACCTCCTTGAGCCCGGCGAGGAACCCGCCCTTGGTCGCCGCACCATTCAGGTAGTCGCTGAAGCGCCGCAGCTTCTTCAGCTCGTCCGCCATCGCCCCCTGGATCTCGACGTTACGCGCACGCAGCCCCTTGAGCTCGTCGACCTTGCCGTCCTGGACCGTGCGCTCCTGGTGGATCTCCGTCTCCAGCGACTTGACAGAGATTCCTTCCCCGGAATAGGCGACCTGGCGGTTGAGAACATCGAGGTTGGCCTTGGCGCTCATCGTGGGGCGAAGGTTGACACAAAATCGCCGGCGCTTCTCGCCTCTTTTTACCCATAATTCCCGCCCCGTCGCTCCCGTGCGCGCCCGTGAACCCCGTACGGGCGGCCCGCGGCACCCATGGGTCATGCTTCGGGTTGTGGCGGCGCAAAACCCGCGGCAAGCCCCCCTGCCATTGCCCGCGCGAACGTTGTCACCCCCCGGCAAACGAGTAGACTGCGGCCCGACCATGGATATCGAGTCCACGCTCAGCGGGCACAACCTCGCCTTCCTCGAAGCACTCTACGAGGCCTGGCAGCGCGACCCCAATTCGGTGGCGCCCGAATGGATCCCCGTGCTCGCGGACCTCGACCGCCGCAGCGAGCGCGCCGGCCCACCGATCGCCGAGCATCAACGTGACGAGGCCGAGGCGCGGGAGGTCGAGCAGTTCTACCTCCAGTCGCGCGTCGACAAGCTGATCGAGAGCTATCGCTTGCACGGTCATATGGCCGCCACCGTCGACCCGCTCGGCCGCCCGCGCACCACCGCGACCCCCGGCCTCGCGCCCGCCTACTTCGGCCTCGGCGAGGAGCACATGGAGCGCACCTTCGACCCGGGCATGCTGATGCCCGGGCGCTGCGCGACCCTGCGCGACATCTGGACCCGCCTGCAGAACACCTACTGCCGCAACATCGGCGTCGAGTACTGGCACATCCAGGACCTCGAGCAGCGCACCTGGCTGCAGGCGCGCATGGAGGGCTGCGAGAACAAGGTCATCCCGCCGGTGGCCGAGCAGAAGCGCCTGCTCAACCAGATGGCCGGGATCGAGAGCGTCGACAAGTTCTTGCACAGCAAGTTCCTCGGCGCCAAGCGCTTCTCGATCGCCGGCGCCGAGGCGATGATCGCCCTGCTCGACTGCACCATCGAGGAGGGCGCCGAGCTCGGCATCAACGAGATCATCCTCGGCATGGCCCACCGCGGGCGCCTCAACGTGCTCATGAACATCATGGGCAAGTCGCTCGCCGACGTGTTCTCCGAGTTCGAGAAGCACGACCCCTGGGAGAGCATCGGCTCCGGCGACGTGAAGTACCACATGGGCTACTTCCGCCAGTACACGACCGAGAACGGCCGCGAGATGTACCTGGCCCTCGCCTTCAACCCCAGCCACCTGGAGGCCATCTCCCCGGTCATCCAGGGCCGCGTGCGCGGCAAGCAGGACGCGATCGGCGACTTCACCGGCGACCGCGTCATGGGCCTCACCATCCACGGCGACGCCGCCTTCGCCGGCCAGGGCGTCGTCCAGGAGACCCTGAACCTCGCCCGCCTGCCCGGCTACCGCACCGGCGGCACCATCCGCCTCGTCATCAACAACCAGGTCGGCTTCACCACCGACCCGAGGGAGGCCCGCTCCACCATCTACTCGACCGACGTCGCCCACCTCTTGCAGGTGCCGGTGTTCCACGTCAACGGCGACGACGTCGAGGCCAACGCCTACGTCGCGCGCCTGGCGATGGGCTTTCGCCAGCGCTTCAAGAGCGACGTCGTCATCGACCTCGTCTGCTACCGCAAGTTCGGCCACAACGAGGGCGACGACCCGACCTTCACCCAGCCGATGATGTACGACCTGATCAAGCACCACCCCTCGGTGCGCACGATCTACCAGCGCGAGCTCGTCGCCCGCGGCACCGTCACCGTCGCCGAGGCCGAGAGCCTCGACGAGCGCTGGATCCAGGAGTACGACGCCGCCCTCGCGCTCGCCCGCAGCCACCGCAAGTCCCGCCGCACCCCGATGCACGGCGTGTGGCAGAGCTACCACGGCGGACCCGACATCGACACCCCCGACGTCTCGACCGCGCTCGAGCGCGCCAGCCTCGACGCCCTCGCCGCCCGCCTCACCCGCTGGCCCGACGACTTCAACCTCCACCCCAAGCTCCAGCGCCTGGTCGGCGAGGCCAAGGAGATGCTCGCCGGCGTGCACCCGCTCAACTGGCAGATGGGCGAGATGCTCGCCTACGGCTCGCTGCTGAGCGCCGGCATCCACGTCCGCTTCAGCGGCCAGGACAGCCAGCGCGGCACCTTCAGCCACCGCCACGCGGTCTACACCGACAGCAAGACCGGCCGCCGCTGGTCGCCGCTCTACGAGCTCGGCGAGAGCCAGGGCAAGTTCGAGATCTACAACAGCCCGCTCAGCGAGTACGCCGTGCTCGCCTTCGAGTTCGGCTACAGCCTGATCGCCCCCGGCTCGCTGGTGCTGTGGGAGGCCCAGTTCGGCGACTTCGGCAACGGCGCACAGATCATCATCGACAACTTCCTGGTCTCCGGCGAAGACAAGTGGAACCGCCTCAACGGCCTGGTGCTGATGCTCCCGCACGGCTTCGAGGGCCAGGGCCCCGAGCACTCGAGCGCCCGCATCGAGCGCTTCTTGCAGCTCGCCGCCGAGGACAACATCCAGGTCGTCAACTTGACCACCCCGGCCCAGGTGTTCCACGTGCTGCGCCGCCAGGTGCTCCGCCCGTGGCGCAAGCCCCTGATCATGATGACCCCCAAGAGCCTGCTGCGCTTTCGGCCGTCATTTTCGCCGCTCTCCGACTTCGTCGACGGCGAGTTCCAGCGGGTCATCGACGACGCCCACGCCCAGCCCGAGCAGGTCACCCGCGTCATGCTCTCCACCGGCAAGGTCTTCTACGACCTGAAGGAGCACCGCGAGCAGATCGTCACCGACAAGGTCGCCCTCGTCCGCGTCGAGCAGGTCTATCCGTTCCCCTCCGCGCAGCTGGTCACCATCCTCGCCCGCTACCCCAACGCCCGCGAGCTGTTGTGGGTGCAAGAGGAGCCGAAGAACATGGGCGGCTGGACCTTCGTGCGCCCATTGCTGGAGGAGCTGATCGCCGAGGCCCAGGACGGCTCGCGCTTCGCCGCGCCGCGCTACGTCGGCCGGGTCGCCAGCGCCAGCCCGGCCACCGGCTCCCCCGACAGCCACGCGCTCGAGCGCAAGCTCATCCTCGAAGAGGCCTTCGCCAACCTCGCCTGATCCCGCTCTCTCCCTCCCGCGAGTACACCCCATGCCCAGCCCGATCAAAGTCCCCGCCCTCGGCGAGTCGATCACCGAAGCCATCATCGCCAACTGGCTGCAGCCCGTCGGCGCCCGCGTCGAGATCGACCAACCACTCGTCGAGCTCGAGACCGATAAGGTCACCGTCGAGGTCCCCTCCCCGGTCGCCGGCATCATCCTCCGCCACGCCGCCGACAAGGGCGCCACGGTCCACGTCGGCGACGTCATCGGCGAGGTCGAGTCCGGCGACGCCCAGAGCGCGCCGCCGCAACCTGGCTCTTCGGCCAGCACGTCGACCGCGGCCGGCTCCGCTCCAGCGCCCGGCTCCGCACCCGCTGCAGCTTCGACCAGCGCGGTCCCGCTGGCCGCCGTGCCCTCGGCCCGCGCCGAGGC
>NZ_JACCSO010000260.1 GCF_013812955.1 Nannocystis sp.
AGCCGAGGCCGGCCGACGCTGGCGGCTCACGTCCCGGGGCCCGCGGCGCTCGCGCGAACGCGCGAACCCAGATCACCACACCAGCCCCCATGGCCGCGCTGCCGGCCGCCCCGATCGACGCCGGACCGGCCGACGTCGGCGCCCTGGTCGGCGCCCTGATCCACGTTCACTTCCTGCGGGTGCTCGAGTTCGGGGCCCGGCTGGGTGTCGCCCCGACCGCGCGCGACCGGCCGGTGCAGATGTTCCTGGCCTTGCCGCTGCTGCTGCCGGCGCTGGCCGAGGTGCTCGGCGCACCGCTTCCGAGCGACCCGCGCGCCGGCTTCGACGGCCAGGTCCAGCGGCGCTGGATCGAGTACGTCGATCACCTCGGCGAGCTCATCCCGCGGACCGTGGTGGAAAATCTGCTGGCGACCCTGGTCCCTCGCGTCGTAAAAGCGACATCGGCATGAGCGTGAATCCGATGGCACAGGGCGCCACCCCCTCGATCCCCGACCTCGCGCGCCGGCTGCAGGACGGCGCCCGCCAGCTGGAAGCCCAGTTCCTCGGCAAGGAGGAGATCATCCGCCTGCTCTTCATCAGCGCGCTCGCGGGCGAGCACCTGGTGATGGTCGGCCCGCCGGGCACCGCCAAGAGCGCGATCGTCCGCGCCTTCTCGCAGGTCATCGACGCGCAATATTTTGATTACCTGCTGACGCGCTTCACCGAGCCCAACGAGATCTTCGGCCCGGTCGACATCCAGGCGTTTCGCCAGGGCACCTACCGCCGGCGCATCGAGAAGATGCTGCCCGAGGCCGAGGTCGTGTTCCTCGACGAGATCTTCAAGGCCAACAGCGCGATCCTCAACAGCCTGCTGACCCTCGTCAACAACCGCCGCTTCACCCACGGGACCAACACCGTGCGCGTGCCGCTGATCTCGCTGTTCGCGGCCAGCAACGAGGTCCCGACCGACGACGCGCTCTCGGCGATCTTCGACCGCTTCCTGCTGCGCGTGCGCTGCGACTACCTCGACAGCTATCACTTCCGCGGCCTGCTGCAGAAGGGCATCCAGCTCGAGACCGCCCAGATGTCCGAGCAGGTCCCGGCCCGCAAGGTAGCGACCGCCGCCGAGCTGCTGTCGGTGCAGCGCCGCTTCGGCGAGCTGATGCGCATGAGCGAGGACTTCCTGGCGACCTTCAAGGGCCTGGTGTTCCAGATCCGCAGCGAGGGCATCGGCCTCAGCGACCGCCGCGTCGTCAAGCTGCTCAAGCTGTTCGCCGCCTCCGCCGTGTTCGACGGCCGTGACGCCGTCAACGACGCCGACTTCTTCATCCTGCGCCACGTCTGGAACACCCCCGAGCAAGAGGAGATCTTGCAAGAGATCGTCGGCCCCGTGCTCGACCGCTGGTACGAGAGTCACCCCGAGCACAGCCGCATCGGCGCCACCCCGACCAGCCTCCAGGACCTGCTCGAGGAGCTCCGCGTCATCCGCGAGACCTTGACCGGCAGCCAGGTCCTCTCCGACATGCAGCTGTTCTCCCAGCTGCGTAACCTCGGCGACATCAAGGCCGCGCTCACCCGCATGCAGGACAACCCCGCCGCCCATCGCATGGTCGGCGAGGTCGACAAGCTCCTGGAGACCATGTTCGCCTCGAGCCGCTTCGTTTAGCGAGTTCACTTCGTTGCGAGTCACAACTTCGTAGCGAGTCACAACTTCGTAGCGAGTCCACTCCGTAACGAGTCCCATGGCCGAGCCTCGCGACCCCCGCCAGCGGCAGAGCGACCCCAGCCTCGGCGGCCGCCGCCGTGAGGCCGCGCGCAGCTCCGTCAACGTCGCCGAGCTCGAGCGTCAGGTCGGCAGCCTCGCGCTCTCGCAGGTCGAGGGCGCCGGCGCTCTGGCGATGATGCGCGCGCTGGTGTGGCAAGGCATCCTCGCCCGCCTCGGCTACGCCGTCCCGCTGGTGGTCCTTCACGACCTCGGCTGCATGATCGTCGGCCTCGGCGCGCCGGGTTCGGTCCCGCGTGGCATCGCCGAGCCCGAGCTGTGTGAGGCCTGGCGCCAGCTCCTGGTCGAGATCGCCGAGAGCGACCTGGTGCGCGCCCAGGCCGGCTGGAAGCACCGCGACCCGATGGTCGGCGTCGTGCTCGCGCGCATCCTCGCCGGCGTCGTGCCCCAGCTGCCCGACGACATCCGCGTGCTGCGACCGATCGAGCTGCCCGTCGACGCCGCCCACTACGCGCGCATCGAGCCCAGCACCGCCTTCACCCGCTACGACCAGCGCCAGGCGCTCGCGTGGCTCTCGACCCTCACCACCCACCGCCTGCTGCCGCTGCTCTCCGTCGAGCAGATCGACGTCGACGCCCTGCGCCTCTTCGGTCTGTTCCGCGGCGGACCGGGCGAGGCCGCCGCGGGCGTCGACCTCGCCGACCTCTACAACGTCATGGTCAGCCCGGCCCTCGCCGACGTGATCGACTTCTCGATGGAGCTGCTGCCCAGCATCCTCGAGGTCAAGCGCGACGCCGGCCAGCAGGTGTTCTCGATCGACGGCTACGCCTCGATCGAGCGCCGCGGCGGCATCGACGACCTCGAGCTGTCGCAGCTCGCCCTCGACGAGGACATCTTCGAGCAGAAGTACGTCGACGACGAGCTGTTCTACTTCACGCACGAGAAGCAGATGGAGAACGAGCAGCGCACGCACTACGTGCTCGTCGACGGCTCGGCCTCGATGCGCGGCGTGCGTGAGGTGTTCGCCCGCGGCCTCGCGCTCGCCCTGTGCAAGCGCCTCGCCCTGCTCGGCGAGCACGTGATCCTGCGCTTCTTCGACAGCCGCCTCTACGAGGGCGTACGCGTCGGCGCCCAGGGCCACGCCGAGGTCCCCTACGTCCTGCAGTTTCGCGCCGAGCACGGCCGCAACTACGCCCGCGTGATCCGCCAGCTCAACGCCGAATTGTCCGCGCCGCGCCGCGGCGACGGCAAGGTCCTCGTCTACCTGCTGACCCACGGCGAGTGCCAGCTGCCCGAGAGCGAGGTCGTCACCCTCGCCGGCCGCGCGCCGATCTACGGCGTCTTCATCCTCCCCAGCGGCCCCCTCGACCTCGGCTACCTGCAGCACCTCTATCGCGTGCACGTCATCGACGACAACGCGCTCAGCCACGGTCGCCGGGCCCAGAAGGCCCGCCAGATCATCAGCGACGTCGAGGCGAATTATCGTGGCCCCCAGGGATCGCAGCCTGGCGCATCGCGACCGGGCGGCGCCAAGCGCAAGTCGAACATGTCCTCGGGGACAGGCAAGCCGAGGCCGCGGTGATGGACACCAACGTCCTGTGGATCCGCGCCGAGGGGGCGCTGCGGGCCGGCCGTCACGTCGACGCCCAGAGCTTCCTGCGCCAGCTGGTCCAGGTCGTCGAGCGCATCGACTTCGAGTACGAGGAGTGGCTGCGCGCCTTCGCCGAGTCGCTGCGCGTCGGGGGTCAGTGGGGCGAGGCCATGGCCTGCCTCGCCTACCTCGGCGCCCGCGAATTGCCCGGCCCCGAGGTCCTGCAGCCGCAGATCGCCCCGGCCCGCGCCGGCGATCCCGACGCCCTGCGCACCGTCCGGCTCTACGGCATCTACCTCGCGCGCGCCGGCCAGCATCGGGCCGCGGCCTCCTGGTTCGGCCTCGGCGCCATGCCCGTGCACCAGGCGATCGAGCTCGAGCGCGCCGGTGAGGACGAGGCCGCCGCCGCCCTGTGGGCCCGCCTGCTGACCTCCGACCTGCTGAGCGAGCGCGCCGCGGAGCGGGCCGGCGAGCGCCTCGGTTCGCGAGGCCCGGGCAGCGCGACGGCCGGCGCCACCGCGGGCACCGGCAGCACCGCGATCACCACCCACGCCTACGAGCGAGCGCTCGCGAAGATCAACTTCGGTCTGTGCCTGCGCCGGCTGGCCGCGAGCGACAAGCGCGGCCCCTCAGGCGGACCGATGCACGACCGGGCCCGCGTCGCGCTCGCCGAGGCGACCACCGCCGTCGAGGAGGTCGCCGACACCTTCGAGAGCGAGGGCCTGCGCGAGCGCGCCTTCGACTGTTATCAGCTGATCGCTCGCCTCGGCGTCGAGGCCGGCGCCTTCGAGAACATCGCCGAGGGCTACCTCAACAGCGTCCGCATCCTCCGCGACGATGGGCTCAAGCTCGACGCCCTGCGCCTCTACGAGACCTTCGTCGCGCTGGCCCGCGATCGCGGCGAGCACCACGCCGTCGCCGCGATCCTGCGCGAGGCCGCCGACTACTGCACCCGCGCCGGCCTGCCGTACGCCGATGACCTGCGCTGGCGCAGCGCCGAGGCCTGGATCAAGGCCGGCACCGAGGCGCAGGCCGCCGGCCATCCGGTGCAGATCGTCGAGAACGCCTTCCTCGCCGCCGCCGAGGCCTTCGCCTCGGTCCGCGCCTTTCGCATGGTCGCCGAGGTCTACCGCCGCCTCGCCAGCATCGAGCTGCCCGGCAAGAACCACGAGCGCGCGATCCGGCTGCTGCGCCGCCTCGGCGATCTGCCGCCCGACGCCCCGCGCCCGCTGCCGGTGCCCGAATTCCTCAAGGCGCTGCCCGACTACGAGGAGGTCTGGTACGTCGACCTCGCCGAGTGGGAGCTCACCGGCGACCCGGCGCTGGTCGCCGCGGGCGTGATGGCCGACCGTCGCTTCCCCGACTATGTCCGTCGTCACGCGCTGCTGCTGGTCCTCGAGATCGAGCGCCGCGGCGTCCACCTCCCGCAGCTCGAGATCGTGCGCCGCCTCGAGCAGATCCGGGCCTATCCGGTGATCGCCGCGCTCGAGGCCCTGCACCGCCGCGGCGACGCGCCGATGCGCGAGGCGGTCGCCGCGGCGATGGGCTCGCTCCGCTTCAAGCGCAGCTTCAGCCTGGTCTCAGAGGCGCTGCGCGACCCGGTGCCCGGTGTGCGGGCCGCGGCCGCCAGCTCGGTGCGCCGCCTGATCTTCCCCCACGCCTTCGAGCCCCTGCGCCGGATCTTCGAGGCCCGCGACCTCCCCGACCCCGAGTCCGCCCGCGTCGCCGCCCTGCACGCGATCGGCAAGATCGGCACCGTCGAGGCCCTCGACTTCCTGTGCGACCGCCTCCGCGAGGGTGAGCAGCCGTTCTGCGATCAGGCCCGCCACTCGATCAGCGAGCTCTCGAACCCCGAGCTGCTGCCGTACCTGCGCCGCCAGATCGAGTTCGTGCCCGCCGAGCAGCGCGCCGTGCTCGAGGACACCGCCCAGCACCTCGAGCAACGCCTGCGCTGAGCATGATCAGGCTCCGAGGGCGAGGCCTCCAGCTCCCCGGTGCCCTCGCCGGACGCGCAACATCGCGCTATCGTCACCCGCGATGCCCCGCGCCCGCCTCGCCTTCGACAGCGCCGCCGTCGACCACCTGCGCCGCAGCCACCGTCGCATGCGGGCCCTCGTCGATCGCATCGGTCCACCGACGCTGCGCATCGAGCCGCTCGGCGACCCCTACGCCGCGTTGCTGCGATCGATCGTCTATCAACAGCTCACCGGCAAGGCCGCCGCGACCATCCTCGGCCGCGTCTGCGCGCTGTTCGGCGGCGACCAGATCCCCAGACCCGAGCAGGTGCTCGCGGCGTCCACCGAGCTGCTGCGCAGCGCCGGCCTCTCGGGGGCCAAGACCCTCGCCGTGCAGGACCTCGCGCGACGGATGGCCGGCGGTGAGATCCCGAGCTTTCGCAGCCTCGCGCGCATGGACGACGAGGCGATCATCGAGCGCCTGATCGCGGTCCGCGGCGTCGGTCGCTGGTCGGTCGAGATGCTGCTGATCTTTCGCATGGGCCGCCCCGACGTGTGGCCGACCGGCGACTACGCCGTTCGCAAGAGCTACGCGGTGTTGCATGGTCTCGATGAGCTGCCGACCCCGCGCGTGCTGCACGAAGGGGGCGAGGCCTGGAGACCGCACCGCAGCGCCGCCGCCTGGTACCTGTGGCGAGCCCTCGACACCGAGACCTGAGGCGCGCCAAGCTGCGCTCTTCATGCCGCTCAGCGACTACCTCCAGCCCCAGTGCGTCATCCACCTCGAGCTCGGCGACAACGACGCCCTCGACCCCTACACCTTCCGGGTCGACAGCATCACCGACGGCCTGCTCGTGCACTGGCAGATGGAAGGCGCCGACGATGGTGACCTCCACTTCACGGAGCAGTCGCTGGCCGACGCGTGCGGCTTCTCGGGCATCTCGCAGGGCAACGTCGACTTCGCCGCCGACGACGACAAGCCGTCGAAGGTGCAGCGCTCCACGCCGCCGTTCCTGCTCAGCCGCGAGGTCTTCGCCGCGCTGAAGGTCGGCCCGACCATGATCTTCCTGCCGTCACAGGGCGCGGCCGTCGAGTTCACGCTCGGGCAGTCCGGCACCCGCGAGATCACGGTGCTCGGCGAGCGCCGCAGCGTGCATGTGGTCGCGCTGGACAGCGAGCGCGTCGAGATGACCGTGCTCGACGACCCCGGGTTCCCGCTGGTGCTCCAGCGCAGCGAGTGGGGCGAGGACACCGTGCACTTCATCGAGATCACAGCCGAGTGAGCAGCTGACCGGCCGACCAGCCGACCAGCCGACCAGCCGACCAGCCTCAGCCGGTGCCGACCAGCGCCTCGATCTCGGCGATGCGCTTGGGCGCCGCGGCGCTCAGCACCTCCGGACCCTCGGCGCGGACCAGCACGTCGTCCTCGATGCGGATGCCGAGCCCGCGCAGCTCGGCCGGCGCCGACTCGTCGTCGGCCGGGATGTACAGCCCCGGCTCGACCGTCAGCACGTAGCCGGCCTCGAGCGGCCGCGCCACCCGGTTGATCATGTAGCGCCCGAGGTCGTGCACATCGGCGCCGAGCCAGTGGCTGGTGCGGTGCGGGTCGTACTTCTTGTAGAGCTCCTTGGTGAGGATCTCGTCGAGCGAGGCGCGCAGCAGGCCGAGCTCCCGCAGACCCTCGCACAGGCGGCGCAGTGCCACGTGGTGGATCGCGTCCAGGCTGCTGCCGACCGTCGCCGCCGCGATGCCGGCCTCGTTCGCGGCCAGCACCACCTCGTAGACCGCCCGCTGCGCCCCCGTGAAGCGACCCGACACCGGCCACACCCGCGTGATGTCGCCGGTGAACAGCTCGACCTCCGCGCCGGCGTCGACCAGCAACACCTGCCCGGCCTCCAGCCGACTGCGATTGGCGATGTAGTGCAGCACCGTCGCGTTTGCGCCCCCGCCGACGATGCTGGTGTAACCGGGTCCGCTGCTCCCACTACGCAGGAAGCAGTGCTGCAGCACCGCCTCGATCTCGAACTCGTGCACGCCCGGCCGGGTCGCCCGCATCGCCGCGACGTGGCCCTCGCCGCTGATCGCGATCGCGCGGCGCAGGCAGGCGAGGGCGGCCTCGTCCTTGACGATGCGCTGCTCGCCGAGCAACGCCCTCGCGTCGCGCAAGCACTCGGGTGCGACGTCGCCGGCGCGGTCGGCCGCGCGCAGCGCCTCGATC
>NZ_JACCSO010000266.1 GCF_013812955.1 Nannocystis sp.
GCGGTGACCAGCGGGGCGATCGCCCGCAGCACGGTGAGGCGGCGCTCGCGGGGCAGCGAGGCCAGGGTGGCGCCGACGTGGTCGAGGGTCGGCGGGCGGGCGTGCAGGTCGTGGGCGAGGCGCTCGCGGCGGGCGTCGGGTAGCGGCAGGCGGCCCAGCAGGTCGGT
Source organism: Nannocystis sp. (assembly GCF_013812955.1). Classification (GTDB taxonomy): domain Bacteria; phylum Myxococcota_A; class Polyangia; order Nannocystales; family Nannocystaceae; genus Nannocystis. The sequence continues at coordinate 168 of NZ_JACCSO010000266.1, forward strand.
GAAGCGGCGCTGCTCCTCGGCGTCGATGGCCCCGTCGTGGTGGATCAGGAGGGCGGCGAAGGTGGCGATGTGCTCGGCGAGCTCGACCGCGCCCTCGGTCCAGTGACGGCGCCACTGGGCGAGGTCGCCGGGATCGATGCCGAGCTCGGCGGCGATGCGCTCGAGCTCGCGGATCTCCGGCGGGCCGGCGTGGCCGTCGGCGAGGGCCATGGTCCAGGCCTTCTCGAGCAGTGGTTCGGTGAAGGCGGGCAGGGGCGGGGGCAGCTCGGCGAAGGCGGAGCGCAGGGCGTCGTGATCGCCGAGCAGGGCGAGCCAGCGCGCCTGCTCCTCGGCGCTCAGCTGCTCGTCGAGCATGACGAGCACCTGGTCGCTCTCACCGGGGGAGAATTCGCCGTCGGCGTGGGCGATGAGGCCGCAGGCGGCGATGATCCATTCCTGTTCCGGTGTCAGTGGCATCGGTCTGGCAGGGTACACCGACCGCGCGCATGGCGGGGGCGCAGGGGGGCGCAGGGGGGCGCAGGAGGGTGCAGGAGGCGCAGGGGGCATGCGCGCGCATTCGCACAGGTTCACAGCGGGGCGCCGCAGTAGCGCAGGGCGCACTCGGGGACGCTGGGCAGCTTGAACACGAAGTATGGGCCGCAATTTCTCACCGAGATCTCGACCGACCAGCCGCAGGGGTCGCCGAACCACGCGAAGCAGACGGTGCGCGCGACGATGCCGTCGTCCTTGACGGGGTAGGCGCCCTGCATCCAGCCCGGGGCGTCGGTGCCGCAGGAGTAGATGCTGGGGGGGGCCAGCGGCATCACGACGCCGGCCGGGTCGAGGAAGCGGTGCCAGCTGTCGGCGGCCTTGTTGTCGCACTTGGTGATCTGGCCCGGGCCGTCGTTGAAGGCGAGCGCGCGGTCGGGCTCGTTCAGCGCGATGTAACCGAGGCACTCGGGCGGCAGCTCGAGCTGACACAGCGAGTCGCAGCCGTCGCCGGGGACCTCATTGCCGTCGTCGCAGAGCTCCACGCCGGCGAAGATCAGGCTGTCGCCGCAGCGCGGGCCCAGCTCGGCGCACTCGAAGCCGCAGCCCTCGTACTTGCCGGTGTTCTCGCCGTCGTCGCAGACCTCGACGCCGGCCTGCACGAGGCCGTCACCGCAGGTCGCGGGCTTGCAGTCGCCGACGCAGGCGTCGCTGTCGTCGAGGTTGCCGTCGTCGCAGACCTCGACGCCGTCGTGCAGGAAGCCGTCGCCGCAGCTGGCGAGCAGGCACTGGCCGTCGATGTTGACGCAGGCGTCGGTGTTGTCGGGGTTGGCGTCGTCGCACTGCTCGAGCACCGCGTGGTGCCAGCCGTCGCCGCAGCTGAAGGGCATGCAGGTGTCGAGGCAGCTGTCGGTGTTGTCGAGGTTGCCGTCGTCGCAGAGCTCGTCGCCCTCGACCTCGCCGTCGCCGCAGACGATGTTGTCGACCTCGAGTTGGCAGCCGGGATCACAGCCGTCGCCGGCGCTCTTGTTGCCATCGTCGCACTGCTCGACGCCAGCGTAGAGGTTGCCGTCGCCGCAGGAGGCGAGGTAGCAGCCGGCGATGCAGCTGTCGTCGTCGCTGGCGTTGCCGTCGTCGCACGCTTCCTGGCCGGCGAACACGTAGCTGTCGCCGCAGATGGCGAGCTCGCAGGAGCCGAGGCAGTAGTCGGTGTTGTCGACGTTGCCGTCGTCGCAGCCCTCGTCGGGGTCGACGATGCCGTCGCCGCAGCGGGTCACGGAGCCGGTGGTCGGGTCGACGTCGGTGGTCGACGTGGTCGGCAGCTCGAGGGTGGCTCCGCTGCCGCTGCTCGGGTCGATGGTGCTGCCCTGGGAGACCTGGATGAAGCTCTCGTTGGTGCCGTCATCCGAGCACGCGGGCAGCAGCAGCCCGGCCAGCAGCCCCATTCGACGCTTCATCCCCGTCGCAGCGGACACGAGCCACATGCTGAACTGCTACCATCGATCAGGACGAGCTGGCAACGCCGGGCGCGGGTGCGACGCTGCGGTCACGAGCCGGCTGGCCAGGAAAGAGACAGCGCGCCCTCGGTACGAACTAGTCCGTACGAAGTGGCGCGCATGAGTCGCGCACGAGAGGGGGGTCGGGGTCGCCGAGGTGGCCGTCCGACCCTGATGCCTCACCGGGCGCGGTAGGTGATGCGACCGCGGGTCGGATCGTAGGGGGTGACGCCGACCGTCACGCGGTCACCGAGCACGACCTTGATCCGGAAGCGCCGCATCTTGCCGGCGAGGTGGGCGAGGACAAGGTGGTCTTTGTCGATCTCCACGCGGAAGAGGCCGCCCGTAAGGACCTCCGTCACTGTCCCCTCAAATTCAATCAGATCGTCCTTGCTCATCGGCGACGGACTGTAGGGGCCTGCTCTCGTATGCGCAACTGCCCCGGAGACAATTCGCGATCGCGCCGACGCACGCCGAGCGGCCTGCCGAAGCGGTCACGCGAGTTAAGTGCGTTTGCGCGCGAACCGCAAGAGCAGCCCGTCCACAGCCCGTTCACAGCCCGTCCACAGCCCGTTAGAGCCCGTCCATGGCCTGTCAGGACCGGTCAGGGCCCGCTCAGGCGGGATCGCTGCGGAGGAAGCCGAGCCCCGCCAGATGCGCGAGCACCTGGTCGGCGAGGGCATCAGGCTCGCTGGCGCCGGCGATCAGCCGCAGCTCGGGGGCCTCCGGACGCTCGTACGGGGCGTCGATCCCGGAGAAGCCGGTGATCTCGCCGGCGCGGGCCTTGCGGTACAGACCCTTGGGATCTCGGCGCTCGCACTCCGCGAGGTCGGTGTCGACGAAGACCTCGAGGAAGCGGCCGGCAGGCAGCCGCGTGCGGGCGTGCTCGCGGTCGCGGCGGTATGGGCTGATCGCGGCGACCAGCACGATCAGGCCGGCATCGACGAACAGCGCGGCCACCTCGGCGAGCCGACGGGTGTTCTCCGCCCGGTCCTCCGGCGAGAAGTCGAGGTCGTTGCACAGCCCGAAACGCAGGTTGTCGCCGTCGAGGATGTAGCTGTGGTGTCCGAGCTGCACCAGCCGGGCGTCGACCAGCGCGGCGATCGTGCTCTTGCCGGCGCCGCTCAGGCCCGTGAACCACAGCGCCGCGCCGCGCTGGCCCTTGCTGCGCTCGCGGTCCGCTGCGGTGACCTGTGCGTGATGCCAGCGGATGTTGGTCGGGACGTGGTTCACGGCGCGGCCATCCTATGGCATACCCGCCGCCCCGCGCACCTGGCTTCGCCGGAGGGTTGACGCCGATCGGCGCCGGAGTAACCTTCGCCGGCCTGCGCGCGGCCCCGCCGCGGTCGCGCCCGGCGCACGGAACTCACTTTAGCCGAGGAAATGACCCTGACGATGCCCGTGAGCGACTGGACCCGAGACCTGGACTTGAGCCTTCCTGACGCCTGGAACCCCGAAGTTCTGGACGCGAGGCGCGCCGTGGAGGAGACGGGCAGCGGCGGCGGCAGCGGCGGCGGCAGCGGCAGCGGGGGAACCGGCGGCATGGGTGGGGTCATTCCGGGTGACCTCGCCGACGAGGCTCGCCGAAAATATCTGAACTACGCGCTCAGCGTCATCACGGCGCGCGCGATCCCGGACGTCCGCGACGGGCTCAAGCCGGTCCACCGCCGCATCGTGTTCACGATGTTCGATGACCTCGGCCTCACCCACGACGCCCGCCACCGCAAGAGCGCGAAGGTCGTCGGCGATGTGATCGGCAAGTACCACCCGCACGGCGACACGGCGGTCTACGAGGCGATGGTGCGGCTGGCCCAGGACTTCGCGATGCGCATGCCGCTGGTCGACGGCCAGGGCAACTTCGGCTCGATCGACGGCGACCGGGCGGCGGCCTATCGCTACACCGAGGCGCGCCTGACCAAACTGGCCTCGGAGCTGCTGAGCGAGCTGCCGAAGGACACTGTCGACTTTCGCCCGACCTACGACGGCACGGGGCGCGAGCCGGTGGTGGTGCCGGCGAGGTTCCCGCAGCTGCTGGTCAACGGCAGCACGGGCATCGCGGTCGGCATGGCGACCAACATCCCGCCGCACAACCTCGGCGAGGTGATCCGCGCGGCCGTGGCGCTGATCGACGATCCGCAAACCAGCGTCAAGGGCCTGCTCAAGTACATCAAGGGCCCGGACTTCCCGACCGGCGGCCGGCTGGTGGCGACCCGCAAGGAGCTGCTGAACCTGTACGAGGAGGGCAAGGGCTCGTGCAAGCTGCAGGGCGAGTGGAAGTTTCGCGAGGAGGAGAAGAGCACCTTCATCGTGATCACCTCGGTGCCCTACGCGATCGAGAAGAGCGCCCTGGTCGAGGAGATCGGCGAGATCATCCTCAGCAAGAAGCTGCCGGGCCTGATCGGCATCCAGGACCTCAGCACCCGCGACGTGCACGTGGAGATCGAGCTGAGCCGCAAGTCGGGCACCGAGCCCGAGCTGGTGATGGCCTACCTGCTCAAGAACACGCGCCTGCAGGTGACCGTGAAGTTCGACTTCACCTGCCTGGTGCCGATCCCGGGCTCGGAGGTCGGTCGGCCGGCGCGGCTCAGCCTGCTGCAGATCCTGCGCGAGTTCCTCGACTTTCGCCTGATCACGATCCGCCGCCGCTTCGAATACGACCTGCGCAAGCTGAAGGAGCGCATCCACATCCTCGAGGGCTTCGAGAAGGTCTTCGACGCGCTCGACGAGGCCATCCGCATCATCCGCAAGTCCGACGGCAAGCAGGACGCCGCGGGCAAGCTGATGAAGGCCTTCAAGCTCGACGAGATCCAGGTCGACGCGGTGCTCGAGACCAAGCTCTACCGGCTCGCCAAGCTCGAGATCGACAAGATCCGCGCCGAGCTGGCCGAGAAGCGCAAGCAGGCCAAGGCGATCGAGGCGATCCTCAAGAGCGAGGCCAGGATGTGGGCGGTGATCCGCGAGGAGCTCGAGGAGCTCGCCAAGAACTACCCCGACGCCCGCCGCACCCGCATCTCCGACGAGGACGTGACCGAGGAGTTCACCGCGGAGAGCTTCATCGTCGCCGAGGACGCGGTCGTGCTGGTCACCCGCGACGGCTGGATCAAGCGCCAGCGCTCGATCAACCTCGCCAGCACCCGCATGCGCGAGGGCGACGAGGCCCTGGCCCTGGTCGGCGGCAGCACCAAAGAGAGCCTGATCCTGTTCACCAACAAGGGCTCGGCCTACAACCTGCGCATCCACGACGTGCCGCAGTCGACCGGCCACGGCACGCCGGTCCAGCAGCTGTTCAAGTTCAAGGACGGTGAGCGGGTGATCGCGGCGATGGGCACGGACCCGCGGGTGATGCCGGAATTCGCGTTCCCGCGGCCGGAGCTCGGCGCCGAGTACGAGGAGCCGTACCCGCACATGATCGCGGTCACGAAGAGCGGCATGGCCCTGCGCTTCACCCTGTGGCCGCACAAGGACCCGAGCACCAGCCGCGGCCGCATGTTCGGCAAGGCCCGCGAGGGCGACGAGTTCATCGCCGCCTTCAAGGTCTATGCGGAGGACGATGTCGCGGCGCTGAGCCGCCAGGGCCGCCTGCTGGTCGCCAGCACCCAGGAGGTCAGCCTGCTCGGCGGGCCGGGCCTCGGGGTGATCCTGATCAAGCTCGACGACGACGACGAGCTGGCCGCGGCCGCGCCCGCGACTGTGCCCATGGAGATCGAGAAGGCCACCGGCGGCACCCAGAAGGTGCTCGGCAAGTCGTACAAGTCGGCGGCGCGCGGCGGCAAGGGCGTCGAGCTGTGGAAGCGCGGCGCGGTCAAGCGCGTGACGCTGCCGGAGCCGGCGGTGCCGAACCTCGAGGCCGCAGCCGAGGACGACAAGAAGCGGCCCGCCATGGGCAAGAAGTGAAGAAGTAGACGGGAGACGGCATGGCCAAGGCAAGCAGCAGTTACGACGCGTCGGCGATCCAGGTGCTCGAGGGCGTGGACCACGTCCGCAAGCGCCCGGGCATGTACATCGGCGGCGTCAGCAAAGAAGGCCTGCACCACCTCGTGTGGGAGATCCTCGACAACTCGGTCGACGAGGTGATCAACGGGCACGCGACCCAGATCGAGGTCAAGCTCGACGCCGACCACAAGGGCATCACCGTCACCGACAACGGCCGCGGCATCCCGGTCGACCTGCACCCGCAGCTCAAGATCCCCGCGGTGGTCGCGGTGTTCACCAAGCTCGGCGCGGGCGGCAAGTTCGACGGCCAGAGCTACAAGCACTCCGGCGGCCTGCACGGGGTCGGCGCGGCGGTCGCGAACGCGCTCTCCGAGGTGCTGACGGCGAAGGTCTGGCGCGACGGCTCGACCTGGGAGGTCGGCTTCGTGCGCGGCGTGCCGGAGGGCAAGATCAAGAAGCTGGGCAACTCCCGCGGCTCGGGCACCAGCGTGTACCTGCGACCAGACCCGGAGATCTTCGGGGTCAAGAGCACGCAGTTCGACCCGACCGTGGTGCGCGAGCGCCTCGAGGCCAAGAGCTACCTGCACAAGGGCCTGAAGATCATCTTCACCGATGAGTCGACCGGCAAGACCGAGACCCTGTTCCACGCCGAGGGCATCTCGGAGTACCTCGGCAAGCTGGTCCAGGTCCGCGGCAAACCAGCGGTGCACCCGGGCATCTTCTACCTCGAGCGCGACGAGGAACCAAAGCTCGAGGTCGCCTGCGCCTGGACCGAGGCCAGCGACGAGGCGATGTACTCGTTCGTCAACGGCGTGCCGACCGGCGACGGCGGCACCCACGAGCAAGGCTTTCGCGCGGCGCTCGGCAAGGCGATCCGCAACTACATGACGGCGCACAAGCTCGAGGCCAAGGGCCTGACGATCGCCATGGAGGACATCCGCGAGGGCATGGTCTCGATCCTCAGCACCTACGTGCTCGAGCCGCAATTCCAGAGCCAGACCAAGAACCGCCTCAACAACCCGGAGGTGGCCTCGCAGGTCGAGGGCGCGATCCGCCCGGCGCTCGAGCAGTGGCTGCACCTGAACCGCAGCACCGCGGAGAGCATCGTCGCGCGCGTCATCATCTCGGCGCGCGCGCGGGCTGCGTCGCGCGCGGCCAGCCAGCAGGTCTCACGCAAGAGCCCGGGCGGCATGCGCCTCGGCCTGCCAGGCAAGCTGGCCGACTGCTCGGAGCGCGACGGCGGCAAGTGCGAGCTGTTCCTGGTCGAGGGCGACAGCGCCGGTGGCTCGGCCAAGATGGGCCGCAACCGCAAGACCCAGGCGATCCTTCCGCTGCGCGGCAAGGTCCTCAACGCCGAGCAGGCGAGCGTCGCCAAGGTGCTGGAGAACGAGGAGCTCGGCAACATCCTCAAGGTGCTCGGCTGCGGGGTCGGCAAGGAGTTCAACCTCGAGAACCTGCGCTACGGCAAGGTGATCCTGCTGATGGACGCCGACAGCGACGGGCACCACATCGCGACCCTGCTGCTGACGTTCTTTTATCGCCACCTGCCGGAGCTGATCCGACGCGGCCACGTGTACATCGCCCAGCCGCCGCTGTTCCGCGTCGACATCGGCAAAGAGACGCTGTGGATCGCCGATGAGGCGCACCTGCAGCGGGTGCTGGCCGAGAAGCGCGGCAAGCCGGAGATCCAGCGCTTCAAGGGGCTCGGGGAGATGATGCCGGAGACCTTGCGGGATACGACGCTGGATCCGAAGAAGCGGCAGCTGATTCAGGTCGGGATCCGCGATGAACTGGCGACGGATCGCACGATCTCCAGCTTGATGGGCAAGGATGCGGGGTGGCGGTATACGTTCATCATGGAGCGGGCGGCCGAGGCCGATTCGCTCGATGTTTGATTCGTGCGGGGCGTAGCCGGTTTGGTCGGCGCGGGCGACGTCGCGCGGGCCGGCGTGGGTCCGGCTGTTGGGCGCGGGCATCCTGGCGTAGCCGGGTGTCCGGCGGGCGGGGCGACACTCAAACAGGGCGCGCTCGACGCTGGTAGGCGTTGGGACGGGGTCAGGGCTCGCGCTGGACTCGGTCGCCCCGCCCGCCGGACCCCCGGCACCCAGGTTGCGTCGTGGGACCGGACCGTCAGCTGCGCTGAAAGCCGGACCCACGCCGGCCCTCCGGGCGCGTTTTGTACGTTCGAAGATATCCCTCACGAATGTTCGTGATCGCACCGAGCCCACGACCGGATGGGCGTCGTTGCGACGGCGAGACAGCGATGTTGTTGAGCGTGTGTATCGGGACCTGCATCGATGTCCCAAGAGACATGTCCCCGCCACCTGATGCGCCCGGAGGGCCGGTGCGGGGCCGGCTCTCGGCGCAGGCGACCGTATTGTCCCACGGCACAAAGCTGGTGCCAGGGGCCCGGCGGGCGGGGCGATCGAGTCAAGCGCGAGCCTTATCGCTGTC
>NZ_JACCSO010000271.1 GCF_013812955.1 Nannocystis sp.
GTGCGGGCGCGGCCTTGCTCGGGGGAGCCGGGGTGGACGCCGCGGTGCAGGCGGCGAGCAGGAGGACGAGCGGTGCGAGCCGGCGCGACATCGCCGGCGAGTGTAAACAGCCGCGGGGCGCGGGTACAGGCGCGTGGTCACGCGGGGGTCGGTCGGGCGTGGGGCGCACGGGCGCCCCGGGGGACGGGGACTGGTTTATCCTGGCGCGGTGACGGCCCCAGCCCCCGCGACGGCCCCTGACCCATTATCGGCGCAGTGTCCGGCCTGCAGCCTGCATGTGCTCGTGGCGGTGCACCTGCAACAGTTGGGTCCGCAGCGGTGGCGCCAGGTCGAGAAGCCCGCGCCCGCGCCGAGCATGACGCTCGACACCTGCCCGGTGTGCTTCGGGATCTGGCTCGACGCCGGGGACATCGATCAGCTCGGCGACGCGGAGATCGATCCGGCCTTCCTCAAGACGCTGGTCGGTCAGTCGGCCAATCGCATGTGCCCGCGCGGGCACGGCTTCATGAACGAGCACCTGCTGCCGGGTCTGCTGCGCACGCCGATCGACCGCTGTCCGGGCTGCAAAGGCCTGTGGATCGACGGCTACGAGCGCCACGCGCTGGCGCGCTCGACCACGCGCGAGGGCCAGGAGGACGCCACCCTGCAGATCGCCAAGCGCGGGCTGATCTGGGCGGCGCAGCTGGTGACCCACCTGCCGATCGAGGTCGAGAACCCGGCGCGTGGGACCCCGTGGGCGGTATATACGCTGTGCGCGCTGCTGGTCGGCATGTACCTGCTATCGGTGGAGGGCCTGCTGTTCGCCCGCGAGTGGGCGCTGGTCGCCGGCCATATCGTCGCCGCGCCGCTCCAGGCCTACACGCTGTTCACCCACGCGTTTTTCCACGCCGACTGGTTTCATCTGCTCGGCAACCTGTATTTTTTATATGTGTTCGGCGACAACGTCGAGCACCTGTTCGGCCGCCGCCGCTTCCTGCTGCTGTACCTCGGCGCCGGGCTGCTCGGCGGGGTCTTGCAGGCGCTCATGAGCCGCGCCACCGGCACCCCGGTGATCGGCGCCTCCGGTGCGATCGCCGGGGTGACCGCGGCCTATCTGTGGATCTTCCCGCGCGCCCGCCTGCTGCAGACGATCCCGTTCCTGTACATCCAGCTCAAGATCCCCGCGTGGGTCTACCTCGGCGTGTGGATCGGCTTTCAGGCGATCATGGCGTTCTTCTCCGACGCCGTGCAATTCGCGTGGTTCGCCCACCTCGGCGGCTTCATCTACGGCCTGGCGATCACCCCGATGGTGCTCCGCCAGCGCCGCAAAGAGGTCGCCGCCCAGGTCCGCTTCCGCTCGGCCGCGGCGATCTTCGGCAAGTTGCCCGCGCCCCGCCGGCGCCCGCAGCCGCCCGCGAAGCCAGGTCCGAAGCCCGGGTCCCCGCGACCTGGCCCCGAGATCTGAGACCTGAGACCTGCCCTCGCGGCCGTGTCCCGAGGAACATGGTCTCCGGGTCGAGCGGCGACCCCGGCCGAGTATTTACCCGCCCCAGCGGAGGCGGATGCGCGCCAAATTTCGCCATTGAAGCGCGGCGGCGGGCGCAAACGCGTATACTCCGGGGTCGCGTGACCGACTCAGAGATGTCGCCCACAGCCCCCGATCAAGAGAGTCCGAGCTGGGTCGGACGGCTCATCGACGGCCGCTATCAGATCCACGAGCTGCTCGGCGAGGGTGGCATGGGCGCGGTGTACATCGCGGAGCACCTGACCCTGCGCAAGCAGGTCGCGTTCAAGGTGATCCTCCCCGAGTTCGCCGGCAACGAGGAGATCGCGGCGCGCTTCAGCCGCGAGGCGATGGCGACCGCGCAGCTCGACCACCCGAACGTCGCCAGCGCGCTCGACTACGGGACCCTGCCCGACGGCGGCGCCTATCTGGTCACGCAGCTGGTCCGCGGGCGCAGCCTCGAGCATCACCGCCACACCGGCAAGATGCAGTGGCGGCAGGTCTGCGACCTCGGGGCGCAGATCGCCGACGCGCTGGGGGCCGCGCACGCGATCCACATCGTGCACCGCGACTTGAAGCCCGACAACTTGCTGCTCGAGCCGCGCGACGACGGGACCTTCCTGGTCAAGGTCCTCGACTTCGGCGTCGCCAAGATCACCGCCGGCGCGGTGACCCCGGCCAGCGACCTGACGCGGCTCGGCACGGTGATCGGGACCCCCGGCTACATGGCGCCGGAGCAGGCGATGGCCGAGTCCGTCGACTTTCGCATCGACCTCTACGCGCTCGGCGTGATCCTCTGGGAGTGCATCACCGGGCGCATCCTCTGGCCCGGCGACACCCCCTCCGACGTGTTCACGCGCCAGCTCTCCACCGCCGCGCCGCCGCTCGGACGCGAGTTCCCGGACCTGCCGCCCGAGTTCTGCGCGATGATCGACCAGCTGCTCGCGCGCAACCCGAAGAAGCGCCCCGAGTCGGCCAGGCAAGTGCGCGACGCCCTGCGCCGCATGGTCCACGGCACCCTCCTGATCTCGGCCGTCGCCCCGGCCGTCAAACCACGGCGCGCCCTGCTGCGCTGGGCCTTGCCGGCCGGCGCGGTCGTCTTGCTGACCCTGACGGCCGCGCTGTGGAGCCGCGGGGACGCCCAGCCCGGGCCCGGCGAGGCCGCGGCCGCGGTCGGCGATACGCAACCTGACTCCGAGGACATGCCCGAAGCGACAGGTCCGCAAGGCCAGGCCGGAAGCGGGCCCGATGAGGTCCCGGCCGCGCTGGTGGCGGAGGTCGAGATGATGATGACCCACGCCGACAAGCGGCTGCGCAGGCAGGCCGCCGACGTCGTGCTGGCCCACGAGCCGCAGGACGCGGTGCCGCTCTTCGCGCGCAACGTCGCCTGGCTCGGCAAGGCCGGCAGCTGCGAGGCCAAGCGGGCGGTCATCAAGAAGATCGGCGAGGCCGGCGACGTGCGGGCCCTGCCCGCCCTGCAGCTGCTCGCAAAAACCCCGCGCAAGGGCTGTGGGGTGTTCGATTCGCGCGACTGCCTGGAGTGTCTGCGCGAGGTCCTGGCGAAGACGATCACGCGCCTCGCGGGTTGAGGTCCGGGATGACGGCGGGGCGAAGGATCGGCGACCTTCGCCGCGGTGGCGGGCGGATCGATGGGCGCGAGGTGACGCCTGCCCTCGCGCAGGCACGTCGTCGACGCGAGAGACGCTGCCGTCACCTCACACGAACCCACAGCAAGTGACGCCCTTGGTCTTGAGACCCTCGAGGTCCAGGCACGCATCCCCGGCCGCGCACTCATTGATCTGGTCGTCGCCGACGGAGCAGGTGCACATCTCCGCGTCGCAGGCCATCAGCAGCGGCGGTGCGCCGGAGCAGGCCCCGGCGAGCTGGCACGTGACGCCCTCCGGGTCGCCGCTCGCCTCGTACGTGCAGCCTGACCCGCCGCACAGCTGCGCCTTGGCCTCGAATTCGTCGACGCACGGCCCCAGCTCCATCTCATTCGCCAGCGCGAGGAATTCGCGGCAAGTCATGGCGACCGTACACGCCAGCAGCGCCCGCTCGGCCTCGCCGCAGAGCCCCGACTCCGTGGCGATCTCGGTGACGCAAAAATCGACGCAGCGCTGCCCCTCCGGGGGCTCCCCGCATTCGGAGCTCTTGGCGCAGAACGCCTCGCACAGCGCCACACCGTCCGGATCCGGCGGACCGCCGGTCGCCCCATCACCCGTGCCTCCCCCGGACGTCTCGGCGTCCATCGTCGCGGCCGTCGTGGACGTCGTGGACGTCTCGGACGTCGCGGACGTCGCGGACGAGGTCGGGCTCGCGTCCGTGGAGCTACCCTCCGACGATGAACCGTCGGTCGCGCTCGCGCTGTCGGACTTTTCGGGGTTGCACGCGCCGATGAGCGCGAGGACTGGGATTAAGTAGGTGCAATGCCACATGAACCATCCGAATAACACACGCCACCGCGTATGCGGATGTCCCAACGCAGCGCATATGCCGCCCGAGCGCGACTGCGCCCTCCGCCCGGGCGCTCCAAAAGGCGTCGCCTGGAAGTCGTCGTACGAGAAGCCCGAGATGCAGTGCTCCTGGGCGCCCCCTTTCAGCGCCGCGCGCAGGCGGTCGGCCTTCTCCGCGATCGATCCCGCGAGGCACGCGGTGAAGAAGTCCGGCGGCTGCAGGGTGAAGCGGCCGCTATCCTTGTACTGGCCGCCGAGGTCGAGGAACGTGTTGTCGATGCGGTATACGCGGCCGTCACCGACGATATGATAGGAGACCTCGCGGCGCGCGCGCGTTGATTACGCCGTTCTACCTGCTCGCGGCGCCGGCCGTGACCCGCAGCGTCCGCCCATGCAGGCAGCGGAGCAGGGTCGCGGCGAACAGGGTCAGGCCGCCGAACTCGAGCGTCTCCTCGCACCAGTCGATCAGCGCGTAGCCGAGGTTGTCGGCGCCGTGCTGCTCGGTCCACCAGCCGAGCGGGAGCTCGAACAGCACCGCGCCGGTGACGTAGAGGGCGCCCGCGAGCACGAAGCGGCGGGCGGTCGGCCGGTCCAGCCGCCGGAGGAAGCCGACGCACGCGAGCCCGACGGTCAGCACGATCGCCGCGGCGGGCATGACCCAGCCGAAGCGCAGCAGCCCGGTGGTCTCGAACAGCTCACCGAGCATCTCGTGCAGGCCGACGGCCTCGTCGATCGAGATGTAGACAAAGCCGAGCGCGAGCATTCGCCAGTGGCCTCGGTCGGTGTCGGCCCCCGCGGCGATCACCGCGAGCAATGCGGCGCACAGCAGCGGCAGGGCGCTGGCGTACCAGGACGGCAGGTTGCCCTCGTAGCTGAGCGAGAGCAGGCGCAGCACGGCGTGGTCGTGCCCGCCGAGGTATCTCAGCAGCTCGGCGCCGAGCCCGAGCAGACCAAACAGCGCGGTGATGCCGACCAGGCCGCGGATGATCGTGGTGGACCGGACCTCGATCATGGCGCTGCGTTCACGGGGTGACCGGGCGCGGGCAGCAGGTGTCCAGGGCGCCGCCCCAGGTGTCGCGGCGACGCTGGAGGTCGGCGATGACGGCGTCGCGCAGGGCCTCGCCCGTGAGGGCGCCGAAGCCCGCGAGATAGTCGGAGATCTCGATCTCCTCGAAGGTCCACTCGATCGGCTGAAACAGCCGTGGCAGGCGCTCGCCCGGCGCCTGCACGTGATGGAGCCCGCCGCTGTACGAGAGCAGCATCTTGCCGTGGCCGAGCCGCAGCAAGATATCCACGATCCCGGGGCGCACCCGCATCGGCTGGCCGTCCTTGTCAAAACCGCCGGGGCGCTTCATTCGCCCCTCGGGCAGGATCATGACGAAGGACTCGGGTTTGATGCTGTCGAGGAACAGCTGCCAGGTCTCGTCCCGGCTGCGGGTGATCGGCACCGCGTTCGGCGCGATCACGCGGTAGATACGGCCGACCAGCGGGCGCTCGAGCGTATTGGCGGCCCCGGGGAACACGCCGCGGCTGGCGAGCGCCCAGAGCGCCGGGGACGGCGTCACCGAGGTCATCAGCAGCTCGTAGAGGCTCGTGTGATTCAAGATCACCAGCAGCCGCACGTCGCGGAAGGCGTCGCGCGGGCGAGCACCGACCCAGCGCGCCCGCGGTGAGAAGAATGCGCGGCCCAGGAGCTTGGTGCCGACGAGGAACAGGTAGCGGAGTACGGCGGTCATCGGGGCAGCGGCATCGCGCTGGCCGACGAGAAGTACCACAAGACCCCGTCGGCAGTGACCGCCAGGCCCGGACTCACTGCGGGTCCGGGGGCTGCTCGCCGCCGCCGTCGCATTGCGGCGGGGGCAGCGGGTCCCCGTTCTCGTCGACCGGCGGCGGCAGCGGCTCCCCGTTCTCGTCGCAGGGCGGGGGCGGCCGCTCGCCGTCCTCATCGCATTGCGGGGGCGGCAGCGGGTCCCCGTTCTCGTCGACCGGCGGCGGCAGCGGGTCGCCGTTCTCGTCGACGGGCGGCGGCAGCGGCTCGCCGTTCTCGTCGCAGGGCGGGCGCGGCCTGGGCTTGCCGTCCTCGTCGCATTGCGGGGGCGGCAGCGGCTTGCCGTCCTCGTCGACGGGCGGCGGCATCGGGTCCCCGTTCTCGTCGACCGGCGGCGGCATCGGCTCGCCGTTCTCGTCGCAGGGCGGGCGCGGCCTGGGCTTGCCGTCCTTGTCGCAACCCTCGTCGTCGCCCTCGGCCTGGCCGGCGCGGTCGTTGATATCGTCGCTCATGTCGCAACCCGGGACGAACCCGATGAGCGCGACGCTGGCGGCGAGGATACGGAGACGGGACAAAATGGATGTGGCGTGCATGGCGTGAAGCTCCTGGAAGTTCTCTCGTTCGGGGTACATCGATGAGTGGCGGGAGCCGGGCCGCGATTACATCGTTTGTCCGACATTTTTCTCGCTTCACAATTCGCAATATGGCGCGCGGAAAATGGCGGCTGCTGCCGGGGCTGGCCACGGGATCGGCGCTGGCGCTGCTGCGCCCCGATCGACGCGCGCGCGTGCTGCTGCGCGGCGGCGCCATCCCACCCGCGCCGCCCAGCGAGCCGCTGGTGCAGCCGGTGTGATCGTTGGTCGAGGAACACCTGGCCGTCGGAGGCTCTGAACCCGATCCGGCGCCCCCTCAGCGCAGCCGGATGAACACCGACTTGTCGCCGTCGCGCGCGATCAGGAACAGCGGACCGACCTCGCCCTCGCGCTGAAACGGCTGCTCCGGCGCGAGGTAGAAGCGCGCCGACTCGCCCGGCGCCAGCACCAGGTGCTCGGGGTCTCGCCGCTTGACGCCGGCCGGCGGCAGGGCGCCGACCGCCCACGCGTCGGTCCTGCGGCCGTCCTCCCACGCCAGCTCGGGCGACCACACCGAGCCGTACGAGGAGGTCCGCGGGCTGGTCTTCAGCGGCGCCGCGCGGCCGATCACCTCGATGATCGTCACGCAGCCGTCGCTCGGGACCTTGGTCCGCGACCACAGCACCTGCCGGCGATCGATCGCCGCACCGCAGGCGCTGCCGATGACCCGCAGATCGCCGGCTGCGAACGAGAGCAGGGCGCCCGGCGCCGGCAGCTGCTCGCGCCGGGCCGCGAAGAAGCGACCGAGGTGGCGCTGGAAGACGCCGCGATAATGCTCGAGCGCCGGCAGCAGCGTGCGGATGCGAGGATCCGACCAGCCGACCAGGCCGGCGATCTGCTCGACCCGCCGCTGCAAGTCGGACACCCCCCAATCGCCGATCCCCCAGTCCGAGCTTCGCTCGTCGATCGGGTCGACGCCGATGTCGAAGCTCGCCAGCTCCCTCGCCAGCGCCTCCATGCGCTCCGCCACCAACTTCTCGACGCCGTCACGGCCGAGCGCCGCGCAGGAGACGGTCAGGCCGCCGGCGCTGTGCACGAGCGGCAGCGACCCGCTGTAGACCAGCGAGGCCTCGCCGAGCAGCGCGTCCTGCACGCCGGAGAACCACGAACCACTGCGCCGCGAGACCGACACCGCAAGCGCCTCGCCGGGATCCAGGTGCACGAGCGGCACGACGAAGCGCGCGTGGGCGTCGTGCCGGTACACCTTCGGGTCCTGAACCGGCAGCCTGCCGGCGCGGGCCTCGACGACGAGGGTGCGAGAGTCCTTCCCGCCCTGGACCTCGAGGTCGCAGATCAGCAGCGACTCGCGCAGCGGTCCGGCGGTCACGAGTTGCTCGGGCGCGACC
>NZ_JACCSO010000273.1 GCF_013812955.1 Nannocystis sp.
CCTCGGTGACGAGGCCGAGGCGCCAGCGCAAGGGATCGCCGGTGAGGCCGTCGGCGCCGTATTCGGCGGTGGCGCGCTCGCGGAAGCTGGCGCGCGCGCCGTCCTCGGCGAGGTGGGCGACCGGGCCGCGCCAGCCCTGACGTCGATCGATCTTGCGGACCGCGGCGTCGATGGCGGCGTGGGCCATGACGCCGAGGTCGAGCCGGGCGGGGGTCTCGATCTGCAGCCCGTCCTGAAGCATGACCGACTCGCCGAAGCGTCCGGCGATCTCGCGGCGCACGTGCTCGGCGTAGAACGGGGCGCGCAGGCGAAACACGTCGACCGGGGCGACCAGACGCAGTGGTTCGGCGCTGGCGGCTTCCTTCTGCTCGTCGCTGATGTAGCCGGCCTCGACCATGTCCTGCAGCACCACGCGCCGGCGCGCCAGGGCCTTCTCGGGGCTGGTGACGGGGCTGTAGCGCGAGGGGGCGCGGGCGAGGCCGGCGATCAGGGCGCACTCGGCGAGGGTCAGCTCGTCGAGGTCCTTGCCGAAGTAGCGGCTCGCGGCCGCAGCGACGCCGTAAGCGCCGTGACCGAGGAAGATCTTGTTGAGGTAGATCTCGAGGATGCGGCGCTTGCCGAGCCGGCTCTCGATGCGCAGCGACAGCAGGGCCTCGCGCAGCTTGCGATCGAGGGTGCGCTCGTCGCTGAGGAAGCCCTTGGCGACCTGCTGGGTGATCGTGCTGCCGCCCTGCACGACGGTGCCCGAGCGCAGGTTGGCGCGGATGGCCCGGCCGAGGCCGCGCCAGTCGAGGCCGTTGTGGGTGAAGAAGCGGCGGTCCTCGGCGGCGAGGAAGGCGTGGATCAGGTCGCGCGGGACGGCGTCGATCGCCGCGTACGAGCGGTGCTCGCGGGCGAGCTCGGCCATCACCGTGCCGTCGGCGGCGTAGATGCGGGTCACGCCGGGGGCGATGGTGTCGTATTGCTCGACCTGGCCGAGGTCGGGCAGCTCGGCGGCGTAGCTGCGATAGGCGCGGTGGCCGACGATGACGCCGACGACGAGCAGGCAGGCGAGCGCAAACACGTAATACCGCAAGAGCCAGCCAAACAGGCCGGCTCTCGCGGGATTGAGCACCCAGACCCGGAGGCCCGACCGACGATCAGTCGAGCTCGCCGGCCGGACCGTCGACGTTCGGGTCATCCGAGTACTTCTGCAGGGCTTTGAGCGCGCGGGTCTCGGCCTTGGCCATCGCCTCGAGGCGAGTCTTGATGCGGTCGATCAACGATTGGACCACGATCTTGGCGTTGTTCTCGGGGTTCAGACCGACGATGTAGCTGTAGATCGGGCCGTCCGGGGTCAGGACCTGGATCTGGCCGTCCTCGGTGCCGAGCGGGGCGAAGATGGGGGTGCCGCCGGCCTCGGTGCGGATGTTGAAGCCGATGGCCTCACCCTCCTTGCCGTCGGGACAGTCGGCGGGCGCCTTGGGATCGCCGCAGCGCGGATCGAGGCGCTCGACGAGGGTCACGCCGCGGCCCCTGAACTGGACCGCGAACATGCGCGGGCCGCCGTTGGCGAGCGCCTTGACGTTGTTGGTGACGAAGCCGGCGAGGTAGCCGAGGTCGATCTTGAGGCCGTTCGCTTCCTCATAGAGGTCGAAGGTCCGCTTGATGCCCTCGCTGTTGACCGCCGCGAGCTGCCAGCCGAACAGGTCGTCGACCTTGGGGCTCTTGTCGAAGTTGGTGGTGAGCATCGTGACCAGCTCCTTGGCCCCGGCGTCGGGGTTGGCGGCGATGGTCTTCTCGAGCTCCGGCACCTTCAGCGACATGCCCTTGCGCATCTCGGAGACCTTCTTGGCCTCCTCGTACATCACGGCGCCCTTGTCGCGGCCCTGCTGGACAAACGCACCCTTGGAGGTGATCTGATTGCCGACGAAGCCGAACATGATGCCCGCGACCAGCGCAGCGCCGGCGGCGAGGGCGATCAGGCCCTTGTTGCTCTTCTGCGGGATGTCGCCGCCGGTGTCCGGGAGGATGCCGGCGTTCGGATCGAAGCCGCCGCCGCCGCCGGAGAAGGGCGTGCCGTCGTCGGCCTGGAACTGACGTCGAGCGGGGGCGGCAGCCACGGGGGCGGCGACCTCACCCGGCGCCGGGAGTTCGTACGCCGGAGCCTGCTCGCCGGGTGCCGGGATGAAGTCGGGGGTCGCGGGCGGCGGAGCCTGCTCGCCGGGCGCCGGGATAAAGTTCGGATCCGCCGCGGGCGACTTTTTCGGAGCTCCGGGGCGTGCCGGCTGCTTGGCAGCCGCCGGGGCCGGAATTTCGGCCGCTGCCGGGGCCGCCGGCGCTGCAGCGTCGCCGCCGGCTTTCTTGGCGAGGCGCGCCTTGAGGGCGCTGAGGTCAGTTCCTGGTTTCTTGGGTGCGTTCAAGACCGGATCCCCTTATGAGAAGCGAGCCGTTGGGGTGGCTGGATGGTGGTGCCCGCCGAAACGTAGCACCGCGAGGATAGAGACAAGGTTTGGCAGCGTCAATGCTCCGTTGAGCCCGGCAAAGCGGCCAAGGACGCGCGAATTGGCAGGCTTTGTGGTGTGGGCCGCGCCCGCATGGGCTCGAACGGAACACTGTCAGCGGGGATCTCATGCCGTCGGAGAGGCCGCGGCGCGCTCGAGTTGGGCGAGCGCCCCGCCGGTGAGGGCGACCGCGAGGACCTGCGGTTGCGGGTCGGTCATCGGCACCAACTCGCCCTCGACGCAGACTATGCCCGCGGGTCCGGCCGCCTGCGCGAGCAGGAGCGTGACCGTGAGCGACGCCGGCCGGCGTGTCGAGGTGCCGCGCCGCGCGACCGGCTTCGAGGCCCAGGAGGACAGGTCGGCGA
>NZ_JACCSO010000277.1 GCF_013812955.1 Nannocystis sp.
GCGCCGACCTGGCCCTCGGGACAGCCGCGAGCCATCGCGCCGCCCAGGTCCGGCTCGAGCGCCGCCTCGAGTCAGACCCCGCCGACGTCGAGAGCCGCGTGCTGCTGGTGCGCGTGCGCATGGCCCAGCGCGACGACGAGGCCGCCGAGGCGCTGGTCCGCAGCGGCATCTACCTCGCCGGCGCCGGCAGCAGCGGGCGCCTGTTCCTCGCCTGGGCCCACCTCGAGCTGCGCCAGCGCAACCGCAAGCAGGCCGCCCTGCACGCCCGCGCCGCCCTGCGCCGCCTGCTCGAGGAGAACCGCCCGAGCGCCGAGCTGCTCGACGCCGCCTCGCTGGCCGTCACCCTGTTTTTAAAGACCGAGCAGCTGACCCTCGCCGGATGGATCGCCCACGATTTAATTAAACGCCTGCCCGACAGCGACCACGCCTGGCGGCTCGAGGCGCGCACGCAGCTCGAGTCCGGCGAGCTGCCGCGGGCCCGGCGTGCAGCGGCAAAGGCGCTCGAGCTCGGCCCGCAGGACCCCGAGAACTACGAGCTCCGGGCCCAGATCGCCATGCGAGCGGGCGACCGCAAGACCGCCACCGCCGCGCTCGCCCAGGCCCAGGCGCTCGCCCGCGACGACGACGAGCGCGCCCGCATCGCCGAGCTGCAGCGCCGCGCCGCGGGCTGAGGCGCGAACGGCTTCCCCAAGTGTTGCAGGAACTATGGCCACGCCCGTGCGCGCCTGGACGCCCTTTCTGCCGCTTCTTCGACGTCATATCCGTGAACTGACCATCCAGCTTGACTAGAGCTCGACCCGCCGCCAAGTGGGGTCTCCCGGCCTCGACGCCGCGCCGCTTCGGCCCGGCGGCACGCATGATAAGGTCGCGGGCATGACGACCCTGCGCTCGATGCCCTCGACCTCGTGGACCCTGCTCGCCGTGCTTGCGGGCGCTCTGGCGACCTCCGCCGCGGGCTGCAAGAAGGATGCCCCGACCCAGCCGCCGGACACGACCGCCGACGATGCCGATGCGGATGCCGGCGGCGGCGCGGCGGCCAGCGACGACGACGAGCCCGCGGCGCCGGAGTTCCTGACGGTCGACGTGTTCGAGGAGACGATGCAGGGCAAAAACGGCGAGGTCGGAGAGTGTTTCTCGAAGGCGCGGGAGGCCAAGGCCGACCTCGCGGGCAAGCTCGCCTACGACTTCACGATCGACGGCGAGGGCAAGATCAGCGAGGTCAAGGAGGACCCCTCGAGCACGATCAAGGACGCGGGTCTGAACACCTGCGTGCGCGACAAGGCCAGGGGCTGGAGCTTCCCGAAGACCCGCGACGGCAAGCCGATGACCCTGAACTACGGCTTCAATCTGTCCTGAGGGTCATGTACTGACATTGACCCGAATCGCGCCATAAGTGGCGCGATCGCGATCATGATCAAGTGCTTCAACCGCTGATCACGCTGATGGTCCGGCGCCGCGGCCATCCGAGCCCGGCGGCGCGCCGCAGGCCCGCGCAGATGTCCAGGGCGTCGGTCGGCCGCCACTTCATCGGAAAACCCTGGCACTGGGTCGGCTTGGCGGCGTGCACCCGGCACAGGTTGTCCGCGCTCAGGAATACGCAGGACTGCAGGGCGTCGCCCTGGTGGATCAGGTGCACACGACCATCGGGCTGGACCGCGCAGAACTCGGCGAGGAACTCTTCCGGGCTGCGGCCGAGCAGCGCTGCCGCCCGCGCGAGGTCGTCGGCGCTCATGTCGACGAAGCCGTCCCCGCGGCAGCAGTTGCCGCAGCGGTGGCACTGGAAGGGCTCGACCGTGTAGGGCCACTCGTGCTCGGCCATGCGGTGGTGAGGTTTTCATGGCCGGTGATGGGGTGCAAGCGCGCACGAGTGAGGTGACGCGTTGCGCCGGCCCCGCTAAACTCGCGGTCGATGCGGCTCCTCCTGATCAGCAGCTCTCTGGTGCACGGCCACGGCTACCTCGACCACGCCGAGGCCGAATTGCGTGACTTCCTGGGTGCGACGAAGCGGCTGCTGTTCGTGCCCTTCGCCCAGGCCGACCACGAGGCGTACACGGCGCGGGTGCACGAGCGACTGACGGCGATGGGGCTCGAGGTCGACGGCCTGCACACCGCGGCCGATCCACTGGCCGCGATCGCCGGGGCCGGCGCCGTGTTCGTCGGCGGCGGCAACACCTTCTGTCTGCTGTCCGAGCTGCAGCGGCGCGGGCTGCTCCCGGCCCTGCGCGCGCGCATCGGCGCGGGCGCGGCGTACATCGGCTCGAGCGCCGGCACCAACCTCGCCGGCCTGTCGATCGGCACCACCAACGACATGCCGATCGTGTGGCCGGCCGACCTCCAGGCGCTCGCGCTGCTGCCCTTCAACCTGAACCCGCACTACCTCGACCAGGACCCGCGCTCGACCCACATGGGCGAGACCCGGGAGGTGCGCATCGGGGAATTCCACGAGCGCAACCAGCAGCCGGTGCTCGGGCTGCGCGAGCCGGCGATGCTGCGCCGCGAGGGCCAGACACTCAGCCTGCGCGGTACCGGCGGCGCGCGCCTGTTTCGCCGCGGCGAGGCTCCCGCAGAACTCGCGCCTGCCGCGGCCCTGGACGCCCTCCTGCGCCCCTGAGCCGTTCTGCTACCCTCGGGCCCATGGCCATCCGAACCGACGTGTACCGCGTCGACTTCGCCGACGAGCGCTGTGTGCTCGTCGTCCGCGAGGGCGAGCGCCCCTGGTCCCTGCGCATCGATGCGACCGCGGGCCACCCCGCTCTGTTCCCACGCGGCGCCCTGCGCTCCGCCGGCGAGCTGCTGCTGCTGTTCACCGAGGGTGAGCACCGCCGCAGCGGCGCCGCGTTCCACCCGCAGCTGCACCGATTGAGCCCCGAGGGCGAGCTGCTGTGGAGCCTGCGCGCGCGCTGCATCGGCGAGCCGCTGCAGGTCGGCGGGCATTTGCTCATACCTGTCCGCATGGACAGGTCTCGTCTCGAGCCCGAGGACCGGGCCGGGCTGTATGTACAGGTCCGCGACGTCGAGACCGGGGCGCTGCTCGCCCTGTATCCGCTGCAGCCGCCGCCCGTGCTCGAGCGGGCCTACGTGCACGCGGTGAGGGGCGTGGGGGCCCGTCTGCGGCCCGAGGGTGAGCAGGTCGAGGTGCGGGTCTCGGCGTGGTTCACCGGCACGATGGCGCCCCCGCGCGGCGCCGGCGAGTTCGCGGTGTGGATCTCCCTGTGAGCATGACGGCATAGCGCGGGGCGGACGCGGCGCCGGTTGCCGGGCTCTGGCACCCGTCCCATGCTGGCTCGTACCGGAGGCGACCGTGCCACACAGCGAGAATCTCGATCGTGCCCAGGCTGATGACGCCGTTCATGCCGTCCATGCGGCTCATGCCAATCATCGGTGGCTTGCGAACCTCGTGCGTGAGCTGTTCCAGACCGAGCAGTCCGCCAAGGATCACCCCCTGATCGAGGCCCAGCGCCTCGGTGATGTTCCGCCGGCCAATGCTTTGCGGGCGGTCTCGGCCCACGCCCGGCGCGCGCTCGCCGAGCTGCCCCCGCTGGTGCGCCGCCACGACCTCCCGGTCAGCAACGGCGGTCGCGGCGTAGGGGCCGCGTTCTCGGCCGTGCGCGACCACTTCGCCGACCTGATGCTCACGGCGGAGCGCTCGTACCGCGGCACCCTGCTGGGCATGCGCCACGGCGTCGACCTGGTGATCCTGATCCAGAGCGTGGCGAGGGCCAAGGGCGACGCGTCGCTCGCCAACTGGTGCGGTCACTGGCTCGAGCGCCGCCGGCCGCTGGTCGAGGCCGCCGCCCGCGAGCTGGCGTGGTTCGCGGCCAACCCGGAGCGCGCGCACGTGCCCGCCAAGGACAACGCGCTCGCGGTCGGGCTGCAGGCGCTGGTCAAAGGCTTCGAGCGGCTCGCCGGGCGCCTGCGCCACGCGTTTCCCAACAACGCATGACGGGTTGAACCGCTCAGGTCTCGATCGAGACGGTCCACATCCCGACGACATCGCCGTCGGGGGTGGCGCCGAGCACGTAGATATCGACCGCGCCCTGCAGCACGTTGCCCTGCTGCTCGCCGAGGCGAAACACCTGGATGTCGACGAGCTTGCTCTCGAGGACCGCGCGGATCTCCGTGTATTGCGCGGCGACCATTTTATTGTAGTCGTCCCACCAGTCTTGCGGGGTCGTCAGCGGGTCGATCAGCTGGGCCAGCGTGCGCGGCTCGATCGCCCGGTCCACGAGCGCCGCCTCGCCCTCGTGCGGCACGTACACCGCGGCGATCACCTGCTTCACGTTCGCCTCGGTCACCGGCGCCGCGCCGGCGAAACCGACCACCACCCACGGATAGTCGGACTCGCTCGGATAGGTCACCCCGGCGACCGCGGTCTCGAGCGCGTCCATCGCGTCCATCGCCGCCGGACCGAGCATGCCATCGCCGGTCGTGCCCTCGTCGGTCGTGTCCTCGTCGGTCGTGCTGCTGGCGTCCGTGCTGCTGTCGCCGGTGGCCGCGTCCGTGGTGCTGGTCGCCGTGCTCGTGTCGCTGGTGGTCCCGGTGAGACCCGCGTCGGTGCTGCCATCGGTCGGAGTGGTGGACGTGGCGTCAGTGGTCGTCGAACCAGTCGTCGCACCGGTGGATGTCGAGCCGGTGGTCGTGGCCGCATCCGTGGTGCTCGCGGTGTCGCTCGCGGATTGGGTCGAACCGGAGTCGGCCGTACAGGCGGCCAGCAGGGCGGCGAGGAGCATGGGGCGGGTGACAGACAGGGATGGCATGTTCAGGGGCTTGTAGCTCGGTGGCGCGTGCGGGGCAAAGCTGCTAGATCGCCGCGCGATGACCAGCGAGAACAATCCGAGCCCGAGCATGAATGGCAAGGTGGTGCTCATCACCGGCGGGAACACCGGCATCGGCAAGGAGACGGCGATCGCCCTGGCGAAGCTGGGTGCGAGCGTGACGATCACGTCGCGAAACCCTGACAAGGGCGAGGCGGCGCTCGCGGACATCCGCCGTCAGGCCGACAGTGACAAGGTCGAGTGCATGCGCCTCGACCTCGCCTCGCTCGCCAGCGTGCGCAGCTTCGCCAGCGAGTACCTGGCCACCCACCCGCGCCTCGACGTGCTCGTCAACAACGCCGGCCTGACCCTCAGCCACCGCAGCGAGACCGAGGACGGCTTCGAGTCGACGATGGGCATCAACCACCTCGGCCACTTCGCGCTGACTGGCCTGGTGCTCGAGCGCCTCAAGCACAGCGCTCCCGCGCGCATCGTCGTGCTCTCCTCCGACGCCCACCGCGGGGCGCTGCGCGGGCTCGACTTCGACGACCTGCAGGCCCGGCGCGGTTACAGCGGCATGGGCGTGTACTGCAAGTCCAAGCTCGCCAACATCCTCTTCACCCTCGAGCTCGCCGAGCGCCTGCAGGGCAGCGGCGTCACCGTCAACGCCGTGCACCCCGGCATGGTCGCCACCGAGTTCGCCGGCACCGACGACGTCTCCGGGTTCTTCGGCCTGCTGGTCAAGGCCAGCCACCTGTTCTCGATCAGCCCCGCGAAGGGCGCGCGCACCTCGGTGCATGTCGCCTCGTCGCCCGAGGTCGAGGGCGTGACCGGCAAGTACTTCGTGCGCAGCAAGGCGGTCCGGCCGAGCCGCCTCGCGCAGGACAAGCAGGCCGCGCTGCGCCTGTGGGAGGTCAGCGAGCAGCTCACCGGCGTGCGCCTGTGAGCGCGGTCGTCAGGGCTTGCGCGCGAGCAGCATGCCGGACCCGAGCATGCGGTCGCGATGCTTGCGCATGCGCAGGACCTCGGGCTCGGCGAAGGTGAGCTCGGAGACCAGGGGCGTGAGGCGCACGCTCTTGTTCATCAGGCTGATGTCATAAGTCGAGTGGGGCAGGCCGAAGAAGTGACCGAGCTCGTGGGGCAGCACCAGCGAGCCGGCGATCTTCGAGAGGATGACCCAGCGATGGCTGCGATCGCCGCGCTCGCGCCAGTGCACGCCGCGGATCTCATTGCCGGCGATGTCGACGTCGGCGAGGCGGCCGACCACGAACACGTGGACCACGCCGCGGGTGAAGCGGGCGTGGCCGAGGGCGTCACGCTCGTCGCGGTCGTCGATCTCGAGGTCGACGGCGAGCAGGGCGTCCGCGGCGACGATCTCGAAGCTGGTGTCGATCAGCGCGAAGTGCCGCTGCGCCTGCTCGATCTGGGCGCTGACCCAGGCGACGTCTTGCACCGGACCGGCGTCGGTGTGGACCACGTGCAGGTGGATGCCGAAGCAGTGCGTCGCCGTCGCGACGCAGCGCGGCGTCGATGCCACGAACGCCGAGAGATCCGGCGGGCTGTCCGATGAGACAGGCACCGCCGGCAACATCGCTATCATCCACAATCCTGCGATCATCACGACCTCATCCGTAGCAGGCGCGCGAGAGCTGGAGGATCTCGAAGATCGCGCGCGTCGCCGGTGAACGGTTGAGCGTATAGAAGTGGATGCCCGGCACGCCCGGACGCGGATACGTGAACGGGTCGGCCTGCACCGGCTGGAGCAGCGCGCGGCACTGGTAGGCCGCGTAGGAGACGCCCGCCCAGAACACCTCCTGCGGGTCTTCGGCGACGCTGGCGAGGCGGCCCTGCAGGCTCGCCGGCAGGCTCGCGCCGCACATCTGGGTGAAGCGGCGGATCTGCTCGAAGTTGGTCACCGGCATGATGCCCGGGATGATCGGCACGGTGATGCCGGCCTCGGTCGCGCGGCGCTCGAACGCGTGGAAGCTCCCGTTGTCGAAGAACAGCTGGGTGATCAGGAAGTCGGCGCCGGCGTCGACCTTGGCCCTCAAGTTGCGCAGGTCGGCGCCGCCGTCCGCCGCCTCCGGATGCACCTCCGGGTAACAGGCCGCGCCGACGCAGAAATCTCCGCGCTCGCGGATGAAGGCGACCAGCTCGCTGGCGTAGCGCAGGCCGCCCGGCGGGGCCTCGAACTTCTCCTGGCCCTGCGGCGGGTCGCCGCGCAGCGCGAGGATGTTGTAGACCTCGGCCTCGGCGAGCTGGTCGAGCACCCGCGCGAGCTCGTCCCGGGTGGCGCCGACGCAGGTGAGGTGGGCCATCGGCTCGACGCCGAGGCGGCGCTTGATGTTGCCGACCAGCTCGATGGTGCGGGCGCGGGTGCTGCCGCCGGCGCCGTAGGTGACGGACACGAAGTCCGGGCCGAGCGGCGCGAGCTGCTCGAGGCTGCGCCACAGCACCTCCTCGCCCTTCTCCGTCTTCGGCGGGAAGAACTCGAAGCTGAACACAGGCCGCTTGTGCGCCAGTCGCTCGCGGATCCTCATGACCCGTCCCTACCATGGGCCCGGAACTTGGTCCAGAGGCCCGCCCCTTGGTACACCGGGCCGGCATGCGCTGGTTCGTCCGCGGCGACATCGACGGGTTCTTCGGCCTCGCCGTCGACAACCTCGTCCAGCTCCTCCTCATCGACACGCTGTGTCGCCACGTGCTCGGCTTCCCCGACGAGCTGCTCCACGGCCAGGTCCTGCCGGGCGCCGCCGTCTCGCTGCTGATCGGCAACCTGTACTACGCCTGGCAGGCCCGCGAGGTCGCGCGCAAGACCGGACGCGACGACCTGTGCGCGCTGCCCTATGGCATCAACACCGTGTCGGTGTTCGCACATGTCTTTTTGGTCATGTTGCCCGCGAAGCTGGCGGCGACCGCGGCCGGCGCGGCCGACCCGGTGCGCATCGCCTGGCAGGCCGGCCTGGTCGCCTGCCTCGGCTCGGGGCTGATCGAGCTGGTCGGCTCCTTCGTGGCCGAGCGGCTGCGGCGGGCGACCCCGCGGGCGGCGCTGCTCTCGACCCTCGCCGGCGTGGCGCTGGGCTTCATCTCGATCGGCTTTCTGTATCGCAGCTTCGCGCGGCCGATGGTCGGTCTGACGACCCTGGCGGTGCTGTTGCTGGTGTACTTCGGGCGGGTGCGGTTTCGCGGCGGGGTCCCTGGTGGGCTGGTCGCGGTCGCGCTCGGGACCGTGCTGGCGTGGCTCACCGGCATCGCCCCGGTCGGCGACCTGCCGGCCGGCGGCGCGGGCCTGCAGCTGCCGGTGCCGGTGCTCGGCGAGCTGTTCGCGGCGCTGCGCGGCGACATGTTGTGGACCTACCTCGCGGTGATCGTGCCGATGGGGATCTTCAACATCGTCGGCTCGCTGCAGAACATCGAGGCCGCCGAGGCCGCGGGTGACGCCTATCCGACGCGGCCCTCGCTGGTGGTCAACGGCCTCGGCACGCTCGCGGCCGCGGCGTTCGGCTCGTGCTTCCCGACCACGATCTATATCGGTCACCCCGGCTGGAAGGCGATGGGCGCGCGCGCCGGCTACTCGATCCTCAACGGCGTGTTCGTGACCGTCGTGTGCCTGACCGGCACGCTCGCGTACATCGCCTGGGCGGTGCCGATCGAGGCCGGCATGGCGATCGTCCTGTGGATCGGCGTCGTGATCGCCGCCCAGGCGTTCCAGGCCACCCCTCGCGAGCACGCGCCCGCGGTCGTGATCGGCATGCTGCCCGGCGTCGCCGCCTGGGGCGCCCTGATGGCCAAGGCCGGGCTGCGAGCCGGCGACGCGACCATGAGCCCCGCGCTGATCCCCGCGTTCCAGCAGGCCGACGTGTGGATCGACGGCGCCTTCGCGCTCGAGCAGGGCTTCATCTTCACCGCCATGCTGCTCTCCGCCGCCACCGTCGCCGTCATCCAGCGCAACTTCATCCGCGCGGCCCTGTGGTGCTTCGCCGCCTCGCTCCTGTCGCTGCTCGGCCTGATGCACAGCTACCAGTGGACCCCCGCCGACACCGTGCTCTCGCTCGAGCCGGCCTGGCCCTTCGCCTCCGGCTACATGCTGATGGCGATGGTGTTCCTGCTCGCCCCGCTGCTCACCGTCCCCGAATCGGACCCGGCGCGCAGCGGGCACTGATGGGAGCGGCTATCGAAAAACCCTGGGGCCGCGCCTGCAGCGTTCGGGCGTAACCCTGTATATTTGTATGTTAGATTACCGATTCTGCACACGCAGATAAGCTCACAGGCCTCGGCGGCATCACGGCTCGTCCAACGTGATAGCGTGCGCGAATGTCGGCTCCGAAGCGCCTGCCCGCGGCCCTGATCTTCGCCTGCATCGGCTGTAACGAGCACACGCCCCCCGGCGAGCCCACGACGACCAGCACCACGGCGACGGACACGAGCACGGCCGACGCGAGCGGCATGAGCGACGCGAGCAGCACGAGCGGAGTCAGCTCGACCGGCAACTCGACGGGTGACGCGGAGGGCGGCATGTCCGGCACCACGAGCACGGGCATGAGCACCAGCATGGATGCACCCGAGTGCGGCGACGGGCAGCTCGACCCGGGCGAGGAGTGCGACGAGGGCTTCGCGTACAACGCCGAGGAGGGCGCCTGCCTGGCCAACTGCGTGCTCGCGACCTGCGGCGATGGCCTGGTCCACGCGGGATTCGAGGAGTGCGACGACGCCAACGCGGTCGTCACGGACGGCTGCGACCTCGGCTGCGGCCGGACCCGCCGCGTCTTCGTCACCTCGGCGGTGTACCAGGGCGGGGAGTTCGAGGGCCTCATCGGGGCCGACCAGCGCTGTCGCTCGCTGGCGGCCCAGGCCGGGCTGGCGAACTTCGCCGGCTTCAAGGCCTGGCTCAGCGACTCGAAGACCTCGCCGCTGAAGCGCATGTACAACGGCCGCGGCCGCTATGAGCTCGTCAACGGCCTGCTGGTGGCCGAGAACTGGGACGCGCTGCTCGCGGGCGAGCTGCAGAACCCGATCATGGTCACGGAGAAGAGCGAGACCCAGGACCTGACGGTGTGGACCGGCACCAACCCGGACGGCACGGCTGCCGCCGGCTCGGACCACTGCCTCGACTGGACCAGCAGCGACGTCAACCATTGGGAATTCTGGGGCGTGAGCTCGGAGATCGCGGCGCACTGGACCATGGCCGACGTGGACCTGAACCCCACGCAGTGCAATTCGGACCTCGCTATCTACTGCTTCGAACAGAAGTGACGTGCTCGCCAGGAGCGAGGGGATTGATCGATGCGCCAGCTTTTCAACAACATCTGTCTTGCGTCCATGCTCGGCTCGATGAGCGCGTGCACCGGCGATCAGAGCCCGGGGGCGCCCCAGGGGTCGGCGACGGAGCAGAGCACCGACCCGAGCACAGGGCCGGCTCCGACCACGGAGGCGCCCAAGCCGACGACCGGCCCGACCGACCTCACCACCGATGCCACCACGACGACCGGCCCCGACGAGCTCGGCACGACGGCGCTCGCGAGTACCGGCCCAGAATCGCCGGGCTGCGGCGACGGGATCGTCGGCCCGGGCGAGGCCTGCGACGACGGCTTCGCCGCCAACCTCAATAGCGCGGCTTGCCTGCCGGACTGCACCCTCGCCGCCTGCGGCGACGGTCACCTTCAGGCGGGCAAGGAGGAGTGCGACCTCGGGGCCGGCAACAGCCACGCGTACGGCGGCTGCGTCCCGGTCACCTGTCTCTGAGGGCCGCGCTGCGGGGACGGAGTCGTCAGCCCGGGCCATGAGCTGTGCGACCCCGGCGCGCCCGTGGAGGGGGACGACGAGATCGTCGTATGCACCCCCAGCTGTCGCTTCGACGGGCGAATCGCTTTCATCTCATCCCAGGCGTATACGGGTGACCTCGGCGGGCTCTCCGGGGCGGATCTGAAGTGCCAGGCGCTGGCCGAGGGCTTCGACCCCGAGCGCGCCCACACCTACCGGGCCTGGCTCAGCGACGGCGTGAGCGAGCCGGCCGCGACCTTCGAGCACGGGGCGAAGTTCACCAGCACGCCGTATG
>NZ_JACCSO010000318.1 GCF_013812955.1 Nannocystis sp.
CCCTCGGCCAGCAGCGGGCGGGCCCGCCTGGCGAAGCTGATCGCGTCGAAGGTCAAGCCTTCGGGCAGCGCGTCGAACAACGCCGCGACCGCGGCGAACGCCTCACGGTGCATGCCCGGGGCGGTGCTGCGCGAACGGTCGACGATCAGGACCACGTGGTCGGGCTTGACCGGGGCCGTCTGACCGAGCCGCAGCGACAGCGTGAAGCGTCCGCCGGGCGCCCCGGGGCCGTCCGGCACCGCCGCGAGCCGAGCGTCGAGCGGCGTCGGCTTCCCGGACCGCTCGCCCTGCTCGAGCGGCCAGGACACCAGGACGCGGTCCTCGGGCTGGGTGACGCGGTAGGGCTGACCGTCGTTGCTGTTGCCGTCGACCCAGAAGCGCGGCGCCTTGACGATGACGCGGCGATCGCCCGCGAGGCCGCCACGCTCCTCGCCACGGCCGGGGAGCTCGAGCTCCCAGCGCTCGCCTTGCAGACGCACCGGGACCTTGAGCTGCAGCTCGACCTGGGTGGTGCCGAGCGGCTCGAGGCTGAAGGCGACGACCTCTGCGCCCGGCAGCTCGCCGGCGGAGACGGGGGCGAGCAGGCGGACGAGCACGCTGCCGGGGTCGCGGCGGCCGGGTTCGGCGGCGATGCCCGTGACCTTGCCGGGGGTCCACACGCCGCCCTGGGCGATCTGCAGGCCGTGGATCTCCGCGCCGCGCGGGAGGGCCAGGCTGAGCACCGCGTCCTGTTCGCGGTTGCTGGCGTTGTGCAGGGCGATCCGCAGGCGCAGGTCGGCCCGGTAGCCATCGATGCCGTGCACGATGGCCTCGTAGCTGAGCTCCTGCACGACCTGGAAGCCGCGCTCCGGGTTGGCCTGGAGATCGATCTGCAGGGTGTCGGCGCGAGCCTGACCGGAAGACATCGCCACGCAGAGCGCGGGCGCCAGGCGAGTCATCCAGCGGGCGAGCACGGACACCTCGGGACGGTAGCGTAGTTTGTCTCGCATGGGTTGCGGCGTGGCCGCCGCGATGAACGGGGGCGACAAACGGACGGTCTGTCAGCGCGAGGACGCGCCGACGCGGCTTGCCAAACGGCGGCGCTCATGCGCGAGATCCAGGCGGCACGCCCGGGTCCCCCAGGCCGGGCGGCCGAGCACTCAAAGAAACCTCGAGCGTCACCCCCTGTGACGAACGCTGCGGCCATGTCTGAATCTCTCGCGCCACCCCCCGACGACGACTCCAGCGCCTGGCCGGCGAGCCTGCGCCTCGAGCACGGCGTGTTCGAGAGCCGCTATCGGGTCCTGCGCAAGCTCGGCGACGGCGGCATGGGCGAGGTGGTGCTCGCGCAGCACATGACGCTGGGCAAGCGGGTGGCGATCAAGATCATGCACCCGCAATACCGCGGCGACACGGCGACCGAGCAGCGCTTCATCCAGGAGACCCGCGCTGCGGCGAGGATCCACCATGACAACGTGGTCGGGATCAGCGACTTCGGACACACCGCCGACGGGCGCATGTTCTTCGTGATGGAGTACCTCGAGGGCGAGGACCTGGCGCAGACGCTGCGCCGCGAGGGGCCGCTGCCGTGGCGCCGGGTCGTGCACTTCGCCCGCCAGATCGTGCGGGCGATCGGCGAGGCGCACCGCCGCGGGGTGCTGCATCGCGACATCAAGCCCGGCAACTGCTTCCGCGTCACCCGCGACGGCGACCCCGACTTCATCAAGGTGCTCGACTTCGGGCTCGCCAAGCTGCTCGACCACCAGGACGCCCCGGTCGGCCCGCACACCGCCACCGGCGTCAAGCTCGGCACCCCCGGCTACATGGCCCCGGAGATCCTCGCCGGCCAGCGACCCGACGCTCGCGCCGACCTCTACAGCATCGCCGCCCTGATGCTGCGCCTGCTGACCGGCAAGCTCCGCGGCCTCGGCGGACTCGCGGCCCTCGCCGACATGCACGAGCTGCCCGCGCCCCTCGCCAAGATGCTGCACAAGGCGCTGCAGGACGACCCCCAGGGCCGCTTCCAGTCCGCCGACGCGATGGAAGAGGCGCTCGAGTACGTGCTCGCCGCCAGCAAGCCGGGCCGCGCTCCCTCGGCGCCGCTGCCCGCCGCCTCGCCGCTGTTCATCGCCCCGTTGCCCGCGCCCGCCGAGCCCGACGAGGGACGCAC
>NZ_JACCSO010000321.1 GCF_013812955.1 Nannocystis sp.
GGTCGCGACCTCGTCGTCGAGCAGATCCGGGTCGCCGCCGGCCACCGCCTGTCGTTTCGCCAGGAAGAGGTCGCCTTGCGCGGCCACGTGATCGAGTGCCGGATCAACGCCGAGGACGCGACCCAGAACTTTCGCCCCGCGCCCGGCCGCATCACCCGCTGGTACGTCCCGCCGAGCGAGCACCTGCGCGTCGACACCCACGTCAGCGACGGCTACGAGGTCCCGCCGCACTACGATAGTTTGTTATGCAAGCTCATCGCCACCGGCGAGACCCGCGACCAGGCCTGCGACCGCATGATCAGCGCGCTCGAGGGCCTGGTGTGCGAGGGCGTGCCGACCACCGTGCCGATGCACCTGGCGATCCTCCGCGCACCAGCGTTTCGCGCCAACCAGTATGACACCCGGTCGATCCCGGGCTGGCCTGTCTGAAAGACCCTGTCTCATGGCTCATGTCCCGCTCATCCCGATCGGCGCCGCCCGCGAGCAGGTCGCCGACGACCGCACCTTCCAGGACCACCGCGCCGCCCTCGACGAGCTCGAGGCCACCCTGCGCCAGCGCCGGGCCGGCGTGCATGCCGGCTGGGGTCCGAAGTACGCCGAGCGCGTACACGCCAAGGGCAAGCTCACCGCCCGCGAGCGCCTCACCCTGCTGATCGACCCGGGCACGCGGCCGCTCGAGGTCGGCACCTTCGTCAACGACGGCGACGTGTTCGGCGAGGGCCTGCGCTCGCCCGCGGCCGGGGTCGTCACGGCGTTCGCACAGGTGGAAGGTCGGTGGTGCATGGTCATCGCCAACGACAACACCGTCGCCTCGGGCTCGTGGTGGCCGCGCACGCCGGAGAAGATCGAGCGCGCCCAGACCATGGCCCTGCGCCTGCGCCTGC
Source organism: Nannocystis sp. (assembly GCF_013812955.1). Lineage (GTDB taxonomy): Bacteria > Myxococcota_A > Polyangia > Nannocystales > Nannocystaceae > Nannocystis. Next base: position 885 of record NZ_JACCSO010000321.1, read on the forward strand.
CGACGATCTACCTCGTCGACTGCTCGGGCCTGTTCCTGCCCGAGCAGTCGAAGGCCTTCCCCGGAGGCACCGGCGCCGGCCACATTTTTAAGATGAACAGCCTGCTCTCGGCCAGCGGCGTGCCGCAGCTGGCCGGCGTGTTCGGCGACTGCATCGCCGGCGGCGGCTACATGCCGATCATCAGCGATCGCGTGTACATGACCGAGCAGGCCTACATGGTCATCGCCGGCGCCGCGCTGATCAAAGGCGCCAAGTCGCAGAAGATGACCAGCCTCGGCATCGGCGGCCCGGAAGTGCATGTGCACCTCAGCGGCTGCGCCGACCGCCGCGTGCCCAGCGACGAGGTCCTGATCGACTGCCTGCGCCGCGAGGTCGCCCGCCTGCCGAGCAGCGGCGCCGACTTCTACCGCGGCGACGCCGGCAGCATCGAGCCCGCCTTCGCCAGCCACGAGCTGCGCGGCATCTTGCCCCGCGACCACCGCGAGAGCTACGACGCCTACCAGGTGCTCGCGCGCCTGTGCGACCAGAGCCTGTTCTGGGAGCTGATGCCCGACACCGGCGAGGAGATGATCTGCGGCGTCGGCCGCATCGGCGGGCTGTATGCCGGCTTCATCATCAATCGTCAGGGCCTGGTCGGCGACCCCGAGCACCCCGGCGGCATGCGCCCTGGCGGCACCCTCTACCGCGCCGGCATCGCCAAGATCTCGGCGTTCAGCCGCGCCTGTGACAGCGACGGCATCCCGATCGTGTGGCTGCAGGACATCAGCGGCTTCGACATCGGCGTCGAGGCCGAGCGCCAGGGCCTGCTCGCCTACGGCTCGAACCTGATCTACACCAACAGCACCAACACCGTGCCGATGTTCACGGTGCTGCTGCGCAAGGCCTCGGGCGCCGGCTACTACGCGATGGCCGGCCTGCCCTACGACCCCGTGGTCCAGCTGAGCACCTGCATCACCCGCCTGAGCGTGATGGAGGGCCGGACCCTGGCGATCGCCACCTACAACACCAAGCTCGACGACAACTTCGAGATCGTCGCCAAGGACCCGGCCGAGCGCGCCAAGATCGAGGCCGACATGCTGGCCGTCGAGAAGCGCATCGAGGCCGACATGGACCCCTACGTCTCGGCCCGCCAGATGGACACCGACGAGATCGTCGAGCTCGGCGAGCTGCGCGGCTACCTCGCGGCCCTGATCGAGATGAGCTACCAGAACACCGGCTACCGGCGCATCAAGAACCCGCGCATCTGGACCCTGCACGACCTCGCCGTGCTCACCGGGGGGATCCGCTGACATGCCCGTCGTCACCTCCCAGCTCGACTCTCGCCTCCACCCTCCGACCCTGCGCGCCCGCTTCGTCCGCCTGCCCGACGGCAAGCTGCGCCTCGAGGCCCCGACCGTCGGCCTCTACCGCGGCGAGCCGCGAGCCGGCACCCTCGTCGCCCCCGACCAGCCCATCGGCCAGCTCGAGATCCTCGGCGTCCTCCACCACCTGCTCGCCCCCGCCGAGGCCGCCGGCCTGGTCCTGCGCTCCGACTCCCGCCAGAACCTCCCCCACCCGACTCGCCGGCCCGTCGGCCACGGCGACCTGCTCGTCCTGCTCGACCCCGAAGCCGTCACCGCCGGCGCCGTGCCCGGCATCGGTATCGGCCCCGGAGCCACCGGCACCAGCACCGCCGCGCTGGTCTTTCGCGCCCCGACCGCCGGACGCTGGTACACCCGCCCCGGCCCCGGCAAGCCGCCGCTCATCGAGGTCGGCACCGTGGTCGAACACGGCCAGGCGGTCGGTCTCATCGAGGTGATGAAGACCTTCAGCCGGCTGCACTACGGCGGCGAGGGCCTGCCGGCCCGGGCCCGGGTGCGAGCGATCGTCGTCAAGGACGAGGAAGATGTCGCGGCCGGCGACACCCTCTTCGAGCTCGAGCGCGACGATTGAGCCGCGGCGGTCGAACCGTGCGCTGGCCGCGACACACTGCTCGCCGAACATGATCTCGGCGCGGCGGGGACCACCCAGGCCAAAACCGCGGCCTGGACCCGCGGCCCCGGATTAAAAACCGGTCAACAAAGCGCACAATCCTCTACGCCATGGACGAGACGAACCGAGACCGACGCGACCAGGCCCGCTGGATCATCCTGCTGGCGACCCTGGCTGGCGCGCTTTACCTGTGCTGGCTGATGCTCAAGCCGTTCATCGGCGTGCTGCTGTGGGCCGGGGTGTTGACGGTCACCTTCGGGCCGGTGCACCGCCGGCTGGTCGCGTGGACCGGGCGGCAGAACCTGAGCGCGGCGCTCTCCTGCCTGCTGGTGGTGCTGACGCTCGGCATCCCGGCGGCGCTGATCACCTGGGCGATCATCCACGAGATCACCCCCGCCATCAGCAACCTGCAGAGCGGCGTCGCCGACCTGCTGAGCCCGAACTCCGCGGTCACGGGCCCGATCATCAACTGGCTCGACGACCACTTCGACCTCGACGCGCTGCGCCAGCAGCTGACCGACCAGCTCGGCTTCTACGGCACCAGCCTGGCCACCCGCACGATCGGCATCCTCGGCAGCGTGCTTGCGATCTTCGTTCAGGCGCTGTTCGTCGTGTTCGTGATGTTCTACCTGTTCCGCGACGGCCAGCAGATCCGCACGGCCCTCTCGAACGTCATCCCCCTGCGCCACCGCCAGACCTACGAGATCTTCCTGCGCACCCGCGAGGTCATCGGCGCCAGCGTGCACGGCGTGCTCGTCATCTCCATGATCCAGGGCGCCCTCGGCGGCATCGCCTTCTGGACCCTCGGCCTGCCCTCCGCGGTGCTGTGGAGCGTGGCGATGATGTTCCTGTCGATCATCCCGCTCACCGGCGCCTTCGTCGTATGGATCCCCGCCGCCATCTACCTCGCCGTCAATGGCATGTGGATCAAGGCGCTGCTGCTGACCCTCTGGGGCGTGCTCGTCATCGGCCTCATCGACAACTTCCTGCGACCCAGACTCGTCGGCGGCCGCGCCAAGCTCCACGAGCTCTTCATCTTCTTCGCCGTGCTCGGCGGCCTCCAGGTGTTCGGACTCATCGGCATCGTGCTCGGACCCGTCGTCCTCGCCATCGCACTCGCCCTCTTCGACGCCTTCCGCCACCCCGATACCAGCGCCGCCTCCTCCGTCGCCCTCATCCTCCCCAACAGCATCATCTCGCCCCGCACCGTCCTGCCTGACGGCCGAGGAACGAGCTGAACGAGCGAGACCGCGCGTCGTCACGCGCGACGCGGTCACGCCGGTGTCACATCACCGTCACCTGACTCAAACCATCAAGGCGAGTCGCACCAGCGCGCAGAGACCGCCGCCCGTCGTGATCAGCGTCAAGACCCGGCCACGCAGCGCCCTCAGGCGACCCAGCTCCTGCGCCGTGCCCGGCGCGAATCCTTCAAAAATCACCGGTCAACTCCTCACCCGCTGTTACAGCGATGACATCTGACTGTAACACAGCGTGAGCCCCGCGAACAGTCGCCGGCGAGAAATGAGGGCGCGCGCCCCCGCCCACGGGCGATAAACCGGACGCAAGCGGACGCGCGACCGGGCGATGACGGGCCATGCACCCCGGGGCTGCCCGCGAGCTACCCTGCCCTGCTCCGGGCCGCCCTGCCCGCCCCGTGCCGGAGATCCGGCACGGGCGAGCACGGCCTGATGCCGGTCAGTCGGTCAGTCGGCCGAGTCGACGGGCTCGACGGGTTCTTCGTCGAGGCTGGCGCCGTTCCCCGGCTCGAGCAGCCCGTCGGGGTCACGCGGGAGCGAGAGGTCGCCGTCGGGGCCTTCGAGGTCGGCGCTCAGGCGGCGACTGTTCGCCAGCTCGAGGCGGAGCTTCTCGGCCGCGAGCAGCTCGGCCTCATCGCGAGGGTCCTCGCCGAGCCGCTGGCTCGTGGTGGTCCTGGCTGGTTCGTCCTCCGAGTCGGAGGCGTCACCGCCTTCGTCGGAGGAGATCGTCTCGCTCCCGCCGCCCTCGCCGCCCTGACCCTCGCCGGTGTTGTCACTGCCGGTGTCGTTCTGGGCGGCCTTCTTGCTGGCCGACCTGCTGGCCTTCTTGCCGCCCTTCTTGGCCCCGCGCTGCTTCGACTCGGGCAGCATCCCGGAGTTCTCGACCGCGTTGCTGATCTGGTCGACGACCGCCCTGGCGGCGTCGGCGATCTTGCGACCGACGTTCTTTGCCGCCGTGGCGATGCGCTTACCGGGGCTCCGCTTGGCGGCCTTCTTCACGGCGGACTTCGCGTCCGCCACCGTCTTCTTGACCGTCGCCTTGGCCCGGCCCGCGGCAGCCTTCGCCTTGCCCGTGGTCTTCTTGACCGCGGCCTTCGCCTTGCCCGCGGTCTTCTTGACCGCGGCCTTCGCCTTGCCCGCGGTCTTCGTCACCGCGGCCTTGGCCTTGCCCGCGGTCTTCGTCACCGCGGTCTTCGCCTTGGACGCGGACTTGCCCGCGGCGGTCTTGGCCTTGCCCGCGGCGGCCTTGGCCTTGCCCGCGGCAGCCTTGGCCTTGCCCGCGGTCTTACCCGCGGCGGCCTTCGCCTTGCTCGCGGTCTTGGTGACCGCAGTCTTGGCCTTGGCGGCGGTCTTGGTCGCCGATGCCTTGGCCTTGGCGGCGGTCTTCTTGGCCCCGCTGACGGCCGCGGCAGCCCGCTTGCTGGTCTTCTTGGTCGCGGCCTTGGTGCTCTTGTTGGATTGGGTGCTCGCCATCGTTCTCCTTGCTGAGGCACTCAGGTTCGCAGAGTGACCTTCATGTCAGAGCACAGTTTGCCACGGAGCACTTGTTCTCGGGCAGATCTTCCGAGCCCGATGTACTTGATCGCCGATGTCATGCCTCGCGCGCTCCAGCGCGCAGTTCACACCGGCCAGGTGAAGGTGCCCGAGTGCATCGGTCCACCCTCATCGGCTGCCTCCTCGAGCGGGGGCGCAGCCTCGACCGCCTCCTCGACCGCGTCCTCCCGCAGCAGCGCCGGCAGCCGGACGGTGAAGACAGAGCCCTCACCGAGGCTGCTGGTGACCTCGATGTCGCCATGCATCAGCTGGCAAAAGCTCCGGGTGATCGCCAGGCCGAGGCCGGTGCCGCCGTAGCGGCGGGTGGTCGCCGCGCTGCCCTGGGCGAACTCCTCGAAGATGCGCTTGATCTGGGTCGGCGACATCCCGATGCCGGTGTCGGCGACCCGCAGGACCACGACCTCGCCGTCCGCCCCGACCTCCCGGGTCACCTCGAGCTCGATCCGGCCCATCGTCGTGAACTTCGCCGAGTTGCCGAGGAGGTTCAGCACGACCTGGCGGACCTTCATCCGGTCGAGCCACACCGAGCCCATGCCGGGCTGGACCCGCCGGATAAAGGTGTTGCCGCCGCGCTCGAGCAGCGGCAAGATCGCCGTCACGGCCTCGTCCAGGACCTCCGCGAGGTCGAACTCCTCGACGTGCAGGTCCATCTTGCCGGCCTCGATCTTCGACAGGTCCAGCATGTTGTTGATCAGCGCCAGCAGGTGCTTGGCCGCCGACTGGATCCGCTGCACGTCGGGCACGTAGGGCGACTCGCCCTGATCCTGAAATTCCTCCTCGAGCAGCTCGCTGTAGCCGATGATCGCCGTCAACGGCGTGCGCAGCTCGTGGCTCATGTGGGCGATGAACGCGCTCTTGGCCCGGTTCGCGTCCAGCGCCGCCTCCTGCGAGCGAGTCAGCGCCCTCCGCTCCGACTCCAGACGCTCCGTGTGCGCCGACTCCATCGCCAGCGCCAGGTGGTCACCGATCGCCGTCAAGATGTCGACGTCGTCCGACGTGAACTCCCCCGGCGCCAGCCCACGGTCGAGATACACCACCCCGAACAGGCGATGCCCGAGCAGCAGCGGCGCCGCCAGCATGTGCCGCGCCGGCAGCGGGCTGCCGTCCAGGCTCGCCGACCCGTCCTCGCTCCCGCTCACCGCCACCGCCTCCCGGCTCATCCGCACCCGCTCGACCACCGCCGCGCTGTATCCGCCAGGCGGCACCTCGCGCCCCGCCGCGTCCCGGGCCGAGCGCACCATCAAGCGTTCGGTGGTGCTGTCGATGCACAGCAGCAAGTAGGCGTGCTCCGCCCCGAGGATGCGGACGACCTCATGCAGCGCGAGCGGCGGGGACGACTTGCGGGCCATGGCTTAATTTCGCGCGCGAGCGCGACGGAGTACTTTAATAAAAAAATGCCGAAGTAAGGGCTCGTGCGAGGAGCTCGCTCGCGCCGAGGGAGTGACTACGCCGAGGAAGCGACGATGCCAAGGAAGTGGCTACGCCGGGGGAAGTGGCTACGCCGGGGGAAGTGGTTGCTCGCACCGTCCTGCGCACGCCTCGTCCATGAAGGAGAGCAGCGTAGACGATCTTCCCGGTGGGGAGCAACCGCCGGGCTTTCAGTTCTGCGGGGCGCCGGACCCCGGCTGGCTCAAGGGACAGCCTCGACCGCGCGCCATCGCGCAGGACCGGCCCGACGAGCGCCGCGGCTCTCGAGCGCCCGCGGCGGTCAACAGTAGCGAACGGCGCAGCGGGTCTCGTGGCCGTCGACGGTGAAGGCGAGCTGGCAGTCGGCGGGCATCGTGCCGCTGCTGATCGTCCCACCGATCGCCGAGGGCCGGTTGTCGGGCCCCATGATCGTGCGGACCTCGATCTGCACGCCGAAGTCCTGCTCGAGCGAGTGCACCCAGTCCATGTACTCCTGCGAGCCCGAGGCGGTGCCGCCGAGCAGCAGGCTGCTGCGCTGCGCGACCAGGTTGATCAGGTGGGTGTACGGACGAACGTTGCTAGAGGCGATCACGGCCAGCTCCTCTGCCCAAATACGACGACCATCTCACGGTACCCAGAGCCCGGGCCGCCGTCACGACAATTGTGTCGACGCCCCACCACCCATGTCAACACCTCCTCGTCCTCCTCGTCCTCCTCGTCACGCTCGTCACGGATGTCGGCCCGGCCCCAGAGATCTATGTGTAAGGAAGATCGCATGATGTGCAATCAGTTCAGGCCGGAGTAGCCGCGGACGCCTGTCCAAATCCCACGAAACACCACCTTGTTGGCCACATCACGGACAGCTGTCCGTATCCACCACGCATTGATGGCGCGATGGCACGGGCCAGCACGGGCCGGGCCAGCACCGGATGACACGGGCTGATTTGACAGCCATCGCCGTCGGTCTCAACGTGCGCCCCATGCCGCGCCCGCCCCTGCGCCCCCTGCTGCTGCGAACCACGCCACGCCTGCTGCGGATCGCCTCCTGGAACGTCAACGGCCTGCGTGCCTGCGCCGGCAAGGGCCACTTCCTGCCGTTCCTGCGCGACGGCGGGGCCGAGATCCTCGGCGTGCAGGAGGTCCGCGCCCGCACCGAGCATCTGGACCCGACCCTCGCCGCTCCGGGCCGCTGGCGCACCCATTTCGCGCCCGCCGAGCGCCCCGGCTACAGCGGCGTCGGCCTGTTCTCCCGCCGCCGCCCCGACCTGGTCGAGACCTCCCTCGCCACACCACACGTCGCCACGCCGCACTTCGACGTCGAGGGCCGCGTCCAGCTGGCCCACTTCGGCCCGCTCGTCGTCGCCAACATCTACTTCCCCAACGGCAACGGCCTCGACCGCGACAACAGCCGCGTCCCCTACAAGCTGAGCTTCTACCGCCAGCTGTTCACGCGCCTCGCCGAGCTGCGCGCGGCCGGCAAGCGGGTGCTGGTGCTCGGCGACTTCAACACCGCCCACGCCGAGCACGACCTGGCCCGGCCGCGGGAGAACCGCAACACCAGCGGCTTTCTCACGGAGGAGCGCGAGGAGCTCGGGCGCTGGCTCGCGGGCGGCTACGTCGACACCTTTCGCATGTTCCATCCGGGGCCGGGCCACTACTCGTGGTGGTCACAGCGCGGGGGGGCGCGCGAGCGCAACGTCGGCTGGCGCATCGACTACGTGCTGGCCTGTCCGGCCGCGGCGGCCTACGTGCGCGAGGCGACCATCCACCGCGACGTCCAGGGCTCGGATCATTGTCCGGTCAGCGTTCGGGTCGATCCGGCGATCTTCGCCGCCGCGGCCCCGGCCGAAGCGCTCGAGCTGCCCGAGCCAGCCCTGCCAGTCATGCCGGCCGAGCTCCCGGTGATGCGGGCGAAAACCGGCTGACAAGGCCCCCGGGCTTTGCCAAGCTGCGGCCCATGCTGCTCCGCCCGCCAAGCCTCGCCCCGCTGACCGCCCTGCTGCTGCTCGTCGGCTGCCAGTCGCCCGCCGACACCAAGCCCCGGGCCGACGCCAAGAAGGCCGAGGTCATCAAGGCCGGCGTGCCCTCCGTCAAGCAGGCCGACGGGACCGGGCCCGACACCCAGGTCGCCCAGGTCGCCGCCAAGGCCTTCGTCGACCAGGTCGACGGCGAGCTGCGGACTCTGGCCGTGGCCTCGAGCAAGGCCGAGTGGGAGAAGAACACCAACATCACCCCGGAGACCGAGAAGGCCGCGGCGGAGGCCAACGAGCAGCTGATGGGCTACATGGGCAAGACCATCAAGGCCGCGACGGCGATCGCCCCCGAGGGCGTGGACCCCGACACCGCGCGCAAGCTGCACCTCATCAAGACCACCGCGAGCCCGCCGCCGGCCCCGACCGACGCCGCCAAGCGCAAGGAGCTCGCCGAGCTCGGCGCGAAGATGGAGGGCATCTACGGCAAGGGCAAGGCCTGCAAGGACCCGAAGAAGCCGAAGACCTGCAAGGACATCGGCGAGCTGTCCGACATCATGGGCGAGAGCCGCAACTACGACGAGCTGCTGGCCGCCTGGGAGGGCTGGCACAAGGTCAGCGTCGAGCTGCGCCCGCTGTACAGCCGCTTCGTCGAGCTCGCCAACGAGGGCGCGCGAGAGATCGGTTACCAGGATCTCGGCGAGCTGTGGCGCTCCGGCTACGACATGAGCCCCGCCGACTTCGAGCAGGAGACCGAGCGCCTGTGGACGCAGGTCAAGCCGCTCTACGACCAGCTGCACTGCCACGTGCGCGCCAGGCTGGTCGAGAAGTACGGCAAGGACAAGGTCCCCGAGGCCGGCCTGATCCCCGCGCACCTGCTCGGCAACATGTGGGCCCAGGAGTGGGGCAACATCTACCCGCTGGTCGAGCCCTACCCCGGCACCACCAGCATCGACGTCACCAAGGCGCTCAAGGCCGCCAAGTACGACGAGCTGAAGATGGTCAAGCTCGGCGAGTCCTTCTTCACGTCGCTCGGCCTCGACCCGCTGCCGCCGACCTTCTGGGAGCGCTCGATGTTCGTGCAGCCCAAGGACCGCGAGGTCGTGTGCCACGCGAGCGCCTGGGACGTCGACCTGAACGACGACCTTCGGATCAAGATGTGCATCAAGGTCAATCAGGAGGACCTGATCACGATCCACCACGAGCTCGGCCACAACTACTACTATCACTACTACTACAAGCTGCCCGTGCTGTTCCAAAACGGCGCGCACGACGGCTTTCATGAGGCGATCGGCGACGCGCTGGCGCTGTCGGTCACGCCCGCCTACCTCAAGCAGATCGACCTGATCAAGGAGGTCCCCTCCGACGACAAGGGCCTGATCAACCTCCAGATGCAGGACGCCCTCGACAAGATCGGCTTTCTCCCCTTCGGCAAGCTGATCGATCAATGGCGCTGGGACGTGTTCAGCGGCAAGACCACGCCCGAGCAGTACAACTCGGCCTGGTGGGCCCTGCGCGCCAAGTACCAGGGCATCGCCCCCGCTGGCGAGCGCCCCGACCCGGACCACTTCGACGCCGGCGCCAAGTACCACGTGCCCGCCAACGTCCCCTACACCCGCTACTTCCTGGCCCGCATCCTCCAGTTCCAGTTCCACAAGGCGCTGTGCCAGGCCGCCGGCCACACCGGCCCGCTCTACGACTGCTCCATCTACGGCAAGACCGCCGCCGGCGACAAGCTCAAGGCCATGCTCGCCCTCGGCAGCAGCAAGCCGTGGCCCGAGGCCCTCGAGGCCGTCACCGGCTCGCGCCAGATGGACGCCCAGCCGATGCTCGAGTACTTCGAGCCGCTCTCGAAGTGGCTCGCCGAGCAGAACCAGGGCCGCACCTGCGGCTGGTGAGCTGCGCGCGCTGACCGGCGCCTGTTCGCCAGGTGAGGCCTCGCTCGTCGAGCGGGGCCTCGCTCGTTTTGCGGGGCCTCAGTCGTCCGCAGCCCCCGCGGCGATCCACGCCCGCAGCGCGGCGACGTGCGCGTCGGGCAGCAACGTCGGCGCGTTGTAAGGCATCGGCCGGACCACCGAGCCCTTCGCGTCTTGCGGCTCGCACTGCGACACCAGCTGGTACAGCCAGCTGTTATCCGGGTCGCCGGGCTTCACCAGCGGGATATCGACGCCCGCGACCACCGGGTGATCCAGCAGCGCGGCGTGCAGGCCCGGGCTCTGCAGGTCGAGTCCGGCGGTCGGCTGCTTGGCGTCGTGGCACGACGAGAAGATGCAGCCCGGCACGAGCACCGCGTCGCGCAGGTGTGAGAGCGTGGTGCCGCTCGGCGCGGCCTTGCGGTCGCTGTCGACGCAGCTCTTGGTCGGCTCGAGGTCGACGTCGCCCTCGCTCGACGGCGGCACATAGAACTCGCCGGTCCGCTCCTCGTCGGTGGGCAGGGTCTGGGCCTCGTTCTTGGGCAGCGCGAACACGGTGCAGGGCCCCTCGTTGAGCGTCACGTCGCCGTCGACGCCGACCACCTGCGAGCCGCTCTGGACCGAGAGGTCCATGATCGCCCGGCTGTCGGCGAGGCCGAGCATGACGCACATCTCCTGGTCGCCGATGCCCCAGCCGATCGCCTTGTCGCGCCAATTGTCGAAGCCGCAGTAGAAGCGCAAGCCGGTGGCGCCGGCGAGCTCGACCGGCGGGTCGAAGGCGCGGCCGTTGGCGTCGGCGTCGAAGCCGTTCAACGTATAGAGGTTGCGACCGTCCTCGGGCCCGCCGATGACGTCGACGCTGAAGGCGTCCCCGAGGTAGTGGAAGTGCGGGAGCACGTAGTAGAGCTTGATGTCGAGGACGCCGCCGACCGCGTTGGCGTAGTCGGCGTCGAAGCTGCAGCTGCTGGTGAAGCCGCTGCGCTGGTTGGCGGGGATGTTGAGGTCGAAGTAGGAGAAGCGAAACGGGGCGACCACGACCTCGACGGTGCGCGGGTGGACCAGCTCGAGCGCCATGCGCAGCTCGCTGTCGAGGTCGGTGCTGCCGAGGTTCAGCAGGTGCACGCCGGCGACGATCTTGTGGCGCGGGGGGATCTTCACGACCACGCCGGGCGGCAGCACCTGGGCCTCGCTGCGGGACTGGGTCGACTGGGCGAACAGCACCGTGCCCGAGACCGCCGCGTCGAGCTCGGTGAAGCCGCGCTCGCCGCAGTCGAAGAAGCCGTCCGCGCCCGGGAACTTGTCCTCGGGGACCGCCAACCAGTTCGAGTGATGAAAGCCGCCGTCGTTGACCATCGTCACCGTGTTGACGTAGATCGGCTGGTCGTTGTCCAGCGTCCATTGCACGCAGGGCTCGCTCTCGGCGAAGGGCTGCATGGTCCGCACACCGAAGCTGTGCACCATCGTCGCGCGGTCCGGATCGGGCGCGCCGGTCGTCGGCGTCGTCGTCGCCGCGGTCGTCGCCCCCGTCGTCGCGCCCGTGCTCGCGTCCGCCGTCGACTCGGCGCCGTTGCGGCTGCACGCGCCGACGCCCAGGGCCACCATCACGAGCCATCGTGTTCGCATGTCCTCGACCCTAACAAATGCCCGCGACGCTCGCCATCAACCACCACGCCCTCACCCACGACGCAGCGCGCGACCGGCCGCGAGCAACGCGGCGTCGATGCGGACCGCCAGCCACGGTGAGATCAGCGCCTCGAAGCGGGCCCGCCCGCCCGGGGCTCCGAAGCACCAGTGCGCGATCAGTGCCTCCAGCGCGGTCGCGGAGCGGTAGTCGCGGACGTTGCGAACGGCGCGTCCGCCCCCCTTGGTGTTGAGATTGCGCGCCCGCCGGACCACCCCGAGCTCGGCCTCGTCGAGCCCCGCCTCGATCGCCGCCAGCAGCTCGGCCTGGGCCTCCGCGCAGACCACCCGCGCCGTCATCGCGTGCAGGCGGTCGGTCGGGAAGTCGCCGCGCTGCGACAGTCGCATCCGCACCTCGCGCTCGAACTCGGCGTCGCCGAGCCACGCCAGCGTGCGCACCGAGCGAGCGCGCAGGTCGACGGACGGCGCCGGACCTGGCGAAAGCGACATGTCGTCCGGGACATCTGATACGCCGGCCGGGACCGGCATGTCGTCGGCGCCATCGGCTGGCGTGGCGATCGCTGGCGAGTCGGCCACGTCGCCGGTGGCATCCGTGGCTCGCGCGAGGATCGGCTCGTCTTCGCTCATACCGGGGTTCCCAGCGTCTCACGCAGCTTGCGGGCCAGAGATGGGCCGACGCCCTTGATCGCCGTGAGGGCCGCGTCGTCGGCCGCGGCGATCGCCGCCACCGACCCGAAGGCTTGCAGCAACGCCTTCTTGAGCGCCGGACCGACGCCGGGCACCTCGTCGAGCGCGCTGTGCAGCGCCCGCTTGCCGCGGCGCTTGCGGTGGTGCGTGATCGCGAAGCGGTGGGCCTCGTCGCGGATCTGCGTCATCAGGAACAGCTCCGAGCTGCCGGGACGCAGACGGATCGCGTCCTTTGCACCTGGCACGAACACCCGCTCCGGACGCACCTCCGCGTCGGCCGGGTCCTCCTCCTCGGCCTTTAAAATGTAGTCCTGGAAGGTCTCGCCGGGGCGCGACTCGTCCGCGGAAGGCACGACCCCGCTCGACGTGGCCTCGCTCGATATGGCCTCGCTCGACGCGGCCTCGCTCGTGGCCGCTTCCTTGATCACCGGCGAAGCCACCTCGAGGGCCGCCGGCGTCGACTCGCTACCGGTAGCTGCTGCGGCTCGCTGCGCCGCGGCGGCCTGGCCCTCCGCCTGGAGCTGCTGCGCGAGGGTCGGGCCGTTCGGGGCGTCCTCCGCGGTCAGCACGCCCGGCATCGGCTTGGCGCGCAGGCGGGCCTTGTGTTCGCGCAGCTGTTGCAGCGCCGACTTACCGCGGCCGATGTCGACCTTGCGCTCCTTCGCCAGCGACACGACATCGATGCCGCCGGCGCCGATGGGGATCTCGAGGTCGCGCATCATCGCCAGCACGCGGCCGAGCTGGCCCTTGCCGCCGTCGATGACGAGCAGGTCCGGCAGGGCCCAGGCGTCGCGGCTGTCCTCCGGGCTCTCGCCCTCGCTATCAGAACCTGGCTCTTTGGCCAGGCCGCGTCGCAGCCGGCGGCCGAGCACCTCGGCCATGCTGGCAAAGTCATCGTTTTGCCGGTCGCCCTGGGCCAGGCCGTCGAGGCCGCGGATCTTGAAGCTGCGGTAGCGCTTGCGGTCGGCGACGCCGTCGACGAACACCACCATCGACGCGACCGTGTCCGAGCCCTGGATGTGGCTGATGTCGTAACACTCGATCACCCGCGGCAGGCGGCTGAGGCCGAGGCGCTGCTTGAGGGAGGTCAGCGCCTGGTCGCTGTCCTGCTGGCGGTTGCGGCGGGAGGCGAAGCTCGAGGCGGCGTTCTTCTGGGCCAGGCCGAGCAGCTTCTTGCGATCGCCGCGCTCGGGCACCAAGATGGCGACCTTGCGCCCCGAGTCCTCGCGCAGCCAGGCCTTGAGCGGCATCTCGTCGTCCTCGACCAGCGGCGTCGGCAAGATCACCTCGTCGGGGATCGTCGGCGCATCATCATAATAAGCGAGCAGGAAGCTGCCGAGCACCTCGGCGTCGGGCAGCTCCATGCCCCGCGCCGAGAAGCTGCGATTGCCGAGCAGCTTGCCCTGGCGCACGTGCAGGACCACGAACTCGACCTGCCCGCCCTCGCGGTACATGCCGATCACGTCCTGATCGAGCGAATTGATGTCGACCACCTGCTGGTGCTCGAGGCTGGTCTCGATCGCCGTCAGCTGATCTCTCAGGCGCGCCGCCGACTCGAACTCGAGCGCCGCCGCGGCCGCCTCCATCTGGCCCTTGAGCGCGGTCACCAGGTCCTTGTGGCGGCCGTCGAGGAACAGGCTGACGTTCTTGACCTGCCCGTGGTACGCCGCCGGCTCGACCGGGTACACGCAGGGCGCCGGGCAGCGGCCGATCTGGTGCTGCAGGCAGGGGCGGCTGCGATGCGCCAGCGTGTAATCGGTGCAGGTGCGCAGCTTGAAGTAACGATTGACCACCCGCAGCGTGTGCCGGGCGCTGTTGGCCGAGTGATAGGGCCCGAAGTAACTCGCGCCGTCCTGACGCATGCGACGCACCAGCTCGAGCCGCGGCCAATTCGCCTTCGGGTCGAGGCGCAGCACCAGGAACTGCTTGTCGTCGCGCAGCTTCACGTTGAAGCGCGGCCGGTGCCTCTTGATGAGGTTGTTCTCGAGCAGCAGCGCCTCCTTGTCGTTGGAGGTCACCACCGTCTCGATGTCGCCGAGCAGCCCCGACAGGAACGGCACGAAGTGGCGGGTGTCGGTGCCGTTGAAGTACTGCCGCACGCGCGCGCGCAGCCGCCGGGCCTTGCCGACGTACACGATCGTGCCCTTGCGGTCGCGCATCACGTACACGCCCGGCAGGTCGGGCAGGCGCTCGACCAGCTCGAGCAGCTGCTCCTCCGAGCGCGCCCGCGGCTCCCACGCCGCGTCGACCACCGGCGCGATGGTGGCGGCCGCGTGGGCTGGACTGAAGCGGCCCGGCTCGTCGAGGTCGATGGCCATCGCATCGGCCAGCTCGAGGTTCTCCGCCGCGGACTCGACCTCCGCCTCACCGACCGGCTCGGCCTTTGGTTTGCGGGTGCGCCGCGACTGCCGAGGGGCGCTCGTTTTCGCGCCCTCGGCGGCTGGCTCAGGAGTCGGCTCGGGGGGCGAGCCGTTGCGTGGACGGGTGCTCATGCTCAGGCGAGCTGCGAGTGACTGCTTCGACGCACTACTTGAAGTAGCTGCCGAGGAGGTCGTTACGAACGGTGATGTAGAGGATCAGGCCGAGCAGGGCGAGCATGCCGTAGCCGTGGATGCGCTCCTCGACGCTCTTGCTGATCGGGCGCCGCCAGGCCGCCTCCCACAGCATGAAGACCATGCGGCCGCCGTCGAGGGCCGGCAGCGGCAGCAGGTTGAACAGCCCGAGCAGCGAGCTGATGATCGCCATCAGCATCACATACTCGCCGGGGCCCTTCTCTGCGGCCTTGGCGACGCTCTTGACGATGCCGATCGGACCCGACATCTGGTCCATCTTGGTCTCGCCGGTGAACAGGCTGCCCATCGCCTGGAGGTTCTGCCACGACTTGATCCACGGCTCGGTCACCCCGAACACCGCCGCCTCGGCCCAGGTCGCCGGGGTCGTCTTGACCTGCCCGCGCTCGAGGCCGATGCCCATGCGGCCCTCCGCGTTGATCGGCACCTGCAGGCTGACCTCCTGGCCGTCGCGCTGGACCACCAGCGGGACCGTCTCGCCCTTGTGCGCCCGGGTCGTCGCCGAGATCCTGGCGTACGGATCCCTGCCCTTGACCTCCTGCTCGGCGATGCGGATCAGCTCGTCGCCGGGCAGCACGCCCGCGGCGGCGGCGGTCTCGCTGACCTCGGCGCTGGTCTTCATCGACACCAGCTCGCGGTGGCCGATCGCGGCGAACAGCCCGAAGAACAGCACCGTCGCCGCGGCGTAGTTGGCCAGCGGTCCGCCGAGGATCGCCAGCATGCGGGCCCACACCGGGCGGTTGCGGTAGAGGTACGGGTCGTTCGCCTCGTAGACGAGCGGCGCCGGGTCGCCCTCCTTGATCGGTGGCAGCGTCTGCGCCGGGTCGTCGCCCGCCTCCATGCCGACGATGTGCACGTAGGCCCCGAAGGGGATCGCGCTGACCACGAACTCCGTGCCCTTCCAGGTCCCGATCCGCCACACCACGGGACCGATGCCGATGACGCTGAAGCGGTCCACCCGCATCCCCGACATCCGGGCGCACACATAGTGGCCGAACTCGTGGATGACGATCAGGAGCGACACCCCGAGGATGCCCAGCAACAGCCAGAGGAGCGAGAACAGCACCGCGGGACTATAGCAGCCGGACCAGCGCTTGCTGCTGCTCCGTGGGCTCCGCGACGGAGGCCGCTGGAGCTAGCTCTCGCGCGCTCTCAGGTCCCGCGCGGACGGTCGAGCTGACCGAGTCCGACCATGCCGAGATGCCCGCGAAGAAACAGCACCGCCCGCTCGGTCAGCCCGCGGTCGGGCGCCGGTCGCGTCATCGGCCGGCTCCCGCGCGCCGCCAATTCGCGCGTGACCGCCTGCTGCGCCGAGACCAGTCCGCCATAGAGGTTCCCGAGCACATGCGCCCCGAGGCGCGCCTCGACCCCGAGGATCTCCCCCGGCACGATCGCCGCGCGCTGCCCCGAAGCGAGCTGGCGCACGCCCCAACGCATGAGCTCGGCGTCGACCTTGCGGTCCATGAACAGCCAGTGCTGGCCGCGTGCAGTGCGGGCAGCGTGGGCGACGGCCGTGCCTTCTCGCACCTCCTGCATCGTCCGCAGCTCCGGGAGCTTGCTGTGCAGCACGCTCAGCAGGCTCAGCGTGTTGTCCCCGGAGTGCTCGTCGAGCGCGAGGATCTCGAAGCGGCCGGCTTCGCCCACGACGCTGCGCCCGAGCTCGGCCGCACGCCGCACCATGGCGGCCACGGCGGGCTCACCGTTGCGTAACAGCAGCATGATGCTGAGGTGAACTTGCATGCGTACCCCGCTTTGGGAAAATCCCGCAGCATCTTCTGTCCTAAGCTCTCTCGCCCTGGACCGTCAAGCAAACGGTGTTAGGAGTCAGCTCACAAGGCGTGTGTGCAGGCCGGGTTCAACCTGCAACCAGTGCGCACGCGCACGGACATGAACGCCTCTGTGGGCGCAACAGCTTCGGTCCCATGAACGAACCTCGGGGGCTCGCCCGGGAGAGCAATTTCGCTATAGTCCCGCGCGACGACGCCGACTCGGCGTATCACCTCCAGAGATCAAGCAGCACATGGCCGGCGTCAACAAAGCCATCATTCTCGGACACCTTGGACGAGATCCTGAACTTCGCTACCTGCAAAACGGGCAGCCTGTCTGCAAGCTCAACATCGCGACCTCGCGCCGCTACACGAACAAGCAAAACGAGAGCGTCGAGGAGACCGAGTGGCATCGCGTCTCCGTGTGGGGCAAGCAGGCCGAACACTGCAACAACTTCCTGACCAAGGGCCGACAGGTCTACGTCGAGGGTCGTCTGCGCACCAGCAGCTACGACAAGGACGGTCAGAAGCACTACACCACCGAGATCGTCGCCGACACCGTGCAGTTCATCGGCGGCCGCGGTGAAGGCGGAGCCGAGGGCGGCGGTGGCCAGCGCGAGGGCGGCGGCTACGGTGGTGGTGGCGGCGGTGCTGGCGGTGGCGCTGGCGGTGGCGCCAACCGTGGCAACTACGGCGGTGGCGGTGGTGGAGGCGGAGCCAACCGTCCCGCGGCGGCCGCCAGGCCCGCAGCGCGTCCAGCTGGCGGCGGCGGTGGTGGCGGCTTCGACGAGGCGCCCGAGCCGGACTTCGACAACTTCGGCGGCAACCCGGGCGACGACGACATCCCGTTCTGAGCCTCGGCGCCCGTCGACCGGCGCGGCCCGTCGCGCCGGTCCTCATGCGGGAGCAACGGTGTTCAAGCGCCCGCGCGGGACTGGCCTGCACCCGAGCACGCCAGGTTTCGCACGCGACCCGGCATAGGCCCGCACGGGGGGCAGTGTCATGCTGCTCGGGTCGGCTGCAAGCTCGCGGTTCGTCGATGACGGTCCTGGCGAGTACGCCGAAAGGTGTCCCATGTTTTTGTTTCGCGAGGCCGCCCTGAGCGACGAAGACGCGATCTTCGATCTCGCCTGTCACCTCAACAGCCTCAACCTGCCGCCCGAGCGCAAGTTCATCCGTGAGCTGCTGACGACCTCGCTGTCGTCGTTTCGCGGCACCCCGGACTTCGACCCCGGTCGCCGATTCCTGTTCGTGCTCGAGGACACCGACGGCAGGGTCGTCGGCACCTCGATGATCCACGCCCAGCACGGCGACTTCGACGAGCCGCACGTGTTCTTCCGCGTCATGCAGGAGGAGCGCTACGCCGACCTGCGCGTCACCGAGGACGCCGAGGTCCACGACGTGCACATGACCCACACGATGCTCTACCTCGGCCAGACCTACGACGGTCCGACCGAGCTCGGCGGCCTCGTGCTGCACCCCGACCTGCGCCGCCACCCCGACAAGCTCGGGCGCCTGCTCTCGCTCGCCCGCTTCGTCTTCATCGCCAAGCACCGCGGCTGGTTTCGCGACCGCCTGCTCGCCGAGCTGCTACCACCGCTCTACAAGGGCCCGGGCGGGACGCGCTCGCCGCTGTGGGACGCGCTCGGCCACCGCTTCACGGGCCTCAGCTACGACGAGGCCGACCGCCTCAGTCGTTTTAATAAAGAGTTCATCTGGCGGCTGTTCCCGGCGATGCCGGTGCACGCGATCCTGCTGCCCGAGAACGTCCAGGAGATCGTCGGTCAGGTCGGCCCCGGCACCGTCGGCGCCCAGCGCATGCTCGAGAGCATCGGCTTTCAGTACAGCGGCCGCGTCGACCCCTTCGACGGCGGCCCGCACTACGAGGCCGACACCGACCAGGTGACGATCGTCCGCGACACCCGCAGCTATCAGCCGGTCATCGGCGAGCCCGACGACACCGCCCAGCCCGGCATCGTCGCCGTCACCTCCGAGCGCTCGCCGCACTTTCGCGCGGTCTGGACCCCCGCCCAGGCCGTGCTCGGCCCCGAGGACACCGGCCCGCCGACCGGCGTGCGGGTCGCCGCCCTCGCGCTCGAGCGCCTCGGCGTGCTCGGCAGCGACGAGCGCGTGCTGGTCGCCCTGCGCCCGCAGCGACGCCACAGCGACCGCACCAACCGCGTATTCCCCCCGGCTCGCGCGCCGACCGGCTCGTTACGAACGACCTGATCCGGCCCCGCCGGCTCCACCGAGCCACACGTCCTCGGCCTCGACCCGCCGGCTCGGTCCACCACCCGGCGGCCGCACCCGCAGCGCGCCGTCGTCATCGAAGCCGACCGCCTCCGCAGGCGCCCCGCCGACGCTCAACGTCCGCCCGAACACCGCGCTGTGACGCTGATAATCGGCCCGGATCGCCGGAAAGCCGCCCGCGAAGAACCGCCGCAGCACCGGCTCCAGGCCCGCCAGCGCCGCCGCCAGCACCTCCTGGCGTAAAGGACATGTCCCTTCGGGCAGCACCCGCGCGAGGCTGGTCGCGCGCAGCTCCGCCGGGAACTCGCGCTGCAGCACATTGACACCGAAGCCGACCACCAGGTCCGGGCTCGCGCCCTGCCAGCGCGTCTCGCACAGCACCCCGGCCAGCTTCTCACCGGCCACCAGCACGTCGTTGGGCCACTTCAGCGCCGCCTCGGGCACCCAGCGCGCCAGCCCCTCGCGCAGGCCGAGCCCGACCGCCAGCCCGAGCGAGGCCCAGCGCGCCGACCACCCGGCTTGCCCGCCGAGCATCGCCTCCGGCCGCAGCACCAGGCTGACATAGAGGCC
>NZ_JACCSO010000339.1 GCF_013812955.1 Nannocystis sp.
GACCACCCACGGTCGGTCGAGCGCGCAGCGGCCGAGGGAGCGGCGCCACGGGCTGTCCTTCGGGTCAGGGGGAGCGGCGTCCGGGAGGGCGGCGACGACCCGCTGCACCGTGCTGGCGAGCGGCTCCTCGGGCGCGATGCCGGCGGCGCCGAACCGGAGTGTGGCGATCCGGCCGGCAGCATCGAGCGCGAGGTGCACCTCGAGCGCGCCCCGCTCGCACGGGGCCGAGAAGCGGGTGCTGCGGGCGCTCAGCGACCACATCGGCGCCGGCGCCCCGCACTCGCTGAGTCGCGTGTGCATCCACTCGAGCGCTTCGTGGTCACGCTCCGCCCGCGGCGGCGCAGCGAACAGCGCGGTGTACTGTGCCCCGTCCCAGTGGTGGTAGACGGCGACGATCTCGGCGGCGATGCGCGGCAGGTCGCCCGCGTCGAACACCGGCTCCGGGGTGCACGCGGCGAGCAAGGCGGCGACGAGCAGTGGGCGCATCGCCTCACGATGCGCGCGGGCAGGGGCGCCGTCAACGACGAGCGGGCGGCGCCGCACCGGTGCAGGAGCGCTCACTTGTTTCGCCGGAAGGCTTCGACTCGCAAGGCGAGTGACGGCCTCGGCTTCGTCCGTGACCTGCGGTGACCAGATATCTGCGAGTGCGCGGATCAGCCGAGACGTCCGCGATTCGGGCGGCCGAGCGCGACGCGGCGCAATAGCAGGTCGATCAGCAATAGTGGCAGCACCAATGCCCACAGCAGCTCGGGCCAGATCGGGCGGGTGCGCGTGCCCCGAGGCGCGCCGGGGGTGGTGAGCACCGGATCGAGGGGGCCGGTCGAGGTCGCGGGCTCGGGGGACAGGCTGGCGAGCCACGCGGGATCCGTGCCGAGCTGGTCGGGGGCGAGCTCGCTGGGATAGGGGACGGAGACCTGGCCGAGGGCCTCGGCGACCAGGCGGCGCGGGGTCTGGCCCTCGTCGTAGAGCTGGGCCTTGAGCAGGCGCTGGCCGGCCGCGACGCCGAGCACGGTGGCCTCGTAGCGGCCGGGGGCGGTGAGGGCGACGGGCAGGCGGGTGGTGTGGCCGGGGTCGCCGGAAGCGAGGGCGGGGTCGATGACGAGCAGCTCCCCGCGCAGGTCGTTGACGAAGCCCTCGCTGGCGTCGACGTCGACGACGACGCTGTAGCTGCCCTCGTCGGCGCCGGGGGTGACGCGCAGGTTGGCGCCGCCGAGGGTGCCTGCGCCCTGGCGCATGGTGTCGCGGGCGAGCTGGGCCCAGAACTTATTAAAGCCGTCCCAGGCGATCCAGCGGGCGGCCCAGCGGGGTTGGGCGTCGGAGGCGAAGGCAGCGGTGCGGCCGAGGCCGCGGCGGCCGCGGACCAGCAGCGGGTCGCCGGTGTTGGTGCGAAGGATCAGCTCGGCGAGCGGCTTGAGCTTGAGCGGGATGATGCCGAGCAGGCCGGGGGCGCGCTCGAAGTCGAGGCCGCGAAGCAGCTGGGCGCGCTTGACGACGCGGGCGTAGAGGTCGCGCTCGACGACGGCGTTGCGGGTGACCTCGCGGGTCTCGCGGCTGAAGATCCGCGGCACGTCGGTGCCGTCTTGCGAGAAGTAGTAGCGGCCGCGGCCGCGCTCGGCGACGCGGGCGAGGAAGTCCTTGCCGGCGCCGGCGCCGACGCCGACGGCGGACACGGTGATGTCGGCGTCGCGCATGTCGCCGAGCAGGGTGTTGACGCCGGCCTCGGGTGACTGGCCGTCGCTGAGCAGGATCACGTGCTTGACCAGCGCGCGCGAACCAACGAGCTGCAGGTAGGCCTCGCGCAGCGCGGGCAATGCATTGGTGCCGCCGCCGGCGCTGAGGCGGCGAATGTCGCCGGCGATGCGGATCCGGTTGGCGGCGGACTGCAGGCGCACGAGGGTGTAAGGGCGCGAGTCGAAGGCGATCACGCCGAGCTCGTCGCCGGGGTCGAGGGTGCTGGCGGTCGAGCGCGCGGCCTCCTTGACGAGGTCGAGGCGGTCCTCGCTGCTCATCGAGCCGCTCTTGTCGATCACGAGCATGAGCGCGAGGGTCGGCTGTTCGCGCTGGCGCTCGCCCTCGAAGCGGACCGGGAGCAGCTCCTCGATCGTGGTGCCGCCCCAGCCGCCGACGCCGAAGGCTCGCTCGCCGCCGACCATGATGAAGCCGCCGCCGTCGTTGACGTACTTCGAGATCGCCTGCTGCAGGCCGCCGCCGACCCGGCGCGCGGGCAGGTCGGAGATCACGACCAGGTCGTAGACGCCGAGGCCCTCGGCGGTGGCGGGCGCGGCCTCGGGGGCGAGGGTGTCGACCTGCAGGTGGTCGCTGCGCAGCGCGCGGGGCAGGGCGCCGCTGGTGTCGGCGT
>NZ_JACCSO010000360.1 GCF_013812955.1 Nannocystis sp.
ATACCATCCAGGACGCGCGCCTCGGCGACCTCGCCGAGCACCTGCCGGCGATGTTCGAGGACGGCTTCGACCGCGAGCGCGAACAAATGATCGCCGCCACTGCCGCCGCGCCCGCGGGTGAGATCAGCCCCGAGGCCCGCGACCTGCTCACCCGCGCCCGCGCCAACCTGCACCCCGCCCATTACCGCGTCGACGGCGGCGTGCTCAGCATCACCGCCGACGGCCACTTCACCCGCGTGCGCAGCATCGGTAAGCAAGGGCCAGACGACAGTATCGAGGCGCGAAACCGCGGGATCCTCCACGACGCGCACCTGCGTGAGCTCGTCCGTTATGACGGCGAGACCCTCACCGCCACATATCCCGACCAGGACCTCGCCGTCGTCCGCCGCGTCGGCCTCGCCGAGCCCGCCCTGCTGTCCCAGTGGGTGCCCTGGCTGCTGCCCAGCCCCGACTCCCTCGCCCGCTGGTACCGCGTCGAGCTGCTCGGCACCAACACCCTGCGCCTGCACACCCCCGGCCGCGACGAGCGGATCGACCTCGAGCTCGACGCCGAGCTGCGCCTCGTCAAGCTCTCCCGCCGCAGCGGCGAGCGACTGCTCGGCGAGACCCGCTTCGAATACGATGCGCGCGGCCTCGACATCATCGTCGGTGAACAACACAGCCGCGTCGAGCTCGCCAACGGGCCCGCCGACTTTGCCGCCGGCAAGGTCACCACCACCCTCGAGCTCCCGCTGCGCAGCGCCCCCGACCTCGCGACTGCGCTCGCCCGGACCGAGCCCGGCAGCCCGGGATGGCGCGCCATCCAGCGCCAGCGCCTCGCCCTGCTCGCCGCGCTCGGCCAGCATCACCTGCAAGAGCCCGTACTCATCGAGCTGCGCGCCCAGGGTCAGCTCACCCGCGGCGAGCTGGTGCTCGGCGGCGCCGGACTGATCCTCGCCGCGCCCAAGTTCGCGGACAAGGCCCTCGCCGCGCACCCGGACGACCCCGTCGCCGCCTACCTCGCGGCGCTCCGCCGCGCCCGCAAGAATCAGGGCGCCCCGCTCGAGCTGGTCGCGGCCGCCCATGCGAATACACTACCTGGCCTCTTGGCCAGCCACGCCCGCATCCTGCTCGACGCCCCGCGCGGGGTGACCCCGACCAGCCTCGCGCGCCTGCGCAAGTTCCTCTCCGACTACGATCACCCCGAGCTCGGCCACATCGCCACCCGCATGCTCACCAACAGCTACGATTGGCGCCGCCCTGCCAGCTCCGCCCCGGCCTGGGAGGCGCTCGCCGACGCCGATCCGCGCTGGCGCCCCGCGGCCCTGCACGCCGCCGGTGTCGCCTATTCTCAGGGCGGCGACTGGACGAACGCCGCCGAGCGCTTCGAGCAGAGCCTCGGCGCCGCCGTCGACACCGGCCAGCTGCCGATCATCGACTGGAACGTGATGGCGGTCGTGCAGCGCAGCGGCCAGGCCCGCTGGCGCCTGCAGTGGAGCCGCTGGCGCGCCGCGGTCGAGACGTCGAGCGACGCGAACCAGCTGCTCGCCTTCATCGCCGCCGCCGACATGATGAACGAGCCCACCGAGGTCCGTCGCGTGCTCACCAGCGGAGCGCTGCGCCGCCTCGACCCGGCAGCCACCTCCCCGCTGATCCTTCAGCTCGTGCAGACCGGGCTGCTCGCCGAGGCCGAGCTGCTGCTGCGCCCCCTGCTCACCGACGCCCCCGAGGACCGCGAGCTGCTCGCCCTCGCCGCCATGCTCGCCGAGCAACAAGGCCGCCTCGGCGACGCCGCCGACCTCGCCGAGCGGGCCCTCGCCGCCCACGAGCAGCTCCCCCTCGCCCAGCTCCGCACCACCTATCGCAGCATCCTCGATCTGCGCGCCCGCGACGCGAGCATCAAACCTGGCCCCGGGGACAGCTCGAAGGGCGCCGGCCAGCGTCACCCCCTCGACCTCGCCCTCGACCTCGCGGCCCGCTGGCGCGCCGAGGACCCCGACAACGCCGAGATCGACGAGCGCTGCGCGGCCCTGCTGTTCGCCCTCGGCCAGCCCGCCGAGGCCATGCGCCACCTCGCCAGCATCGCCGAGCGCCACCCCGCCGACGGTGACGCCCACGCCAAGATCGCCGCAGTGCTCGAGCGCGAGGGCCGCTTCGCCGAGGCCGACCGCAGCTGGAAGCAGGCGATCGCCGTCGAACCGACCAACCCCGTCTGGCTCATCGGCCGCGCCAACAACCACCTCGCCACCGATGACCCCACCACCGCCCGCGCCCTCGTCGAGCAAGTGGTCGCCGGCAAGTGGCAGGAGCGCTTCGCCAGGAACGTCGAGGAGGCCCGCGCCATCAAGCTCCGCCTCGCCAGCCCCTGAAACCCCGCCTCGCGCGCTCCCGAGCCGGCGCCCCGGCATCATGCGCATCGCCGGCAACTTCGCGGACCTCCGCGACGCCTGCGAATGTGCCAGCGCAGATCCGCGACCCTGCCCGCCGGCCGCCTCACCGCGCCCTCGCCCGCGACCTCACCCGCGGCCAGCGGCGACTCCGCCGCGCGATCGCTTCGCTTGACGCCGTGGCCCTCGCCCCCGTAGCGTATCGGCTCGACTGGATGGAGGGTGTATAGATATGCGGATTGGGCAATTGAACCTCAAAGTGTGGACAACCATCGGCGTCAGCGCGTGTCTCGGCCTCGGCGCCTGCGAGAACAACGACGGCACCGGCAGCGCCAGCGACAGCGCAAGTGACAGCAACACCGCCGGCAGCACCGCGGCCCAGACCACCACCCAGGGCACCAGCCCGGTCACGAACGGCACCACCGCGGAGGTCGGCAGCGACAGCCAGGACGCCGACAGCACCCCGACCACGACGCCGACGACCACCAACCCCGATACCACCGGGACCAGCACCCTCACCACCGGCCCCGACAGCGATGGCACCGCCGTCAGCGCCTCGGACGGCACCAGCACCGACCCGATGACCGGCACCGGAGGCACCACCATCGCCGGCACCACGACCGTCGGCGACGAGCCGTGCGTCGCCTCTGGAGATTGCGCCGAGGGAGAGGTCTGCGCCGCCAAGGTCTGCGTGCCCTTCGACGGCAATTGTGTCAGCAACGCCGACTGCCACGGCGACACCTTCTGCTGCGCCAAGAATTGCCTGCCCCAGGGCGAGGCCCCGGGCGCCTGCATCGATTTCGGGCTCGAGCCCGAGGGCGACGCCCACGAGGACTGCGAGGGGCCGGTCCCGGTCGGTCTGTTTCAGGCCGACCTGCAATGTGAGTGGTTGGCGCCGCCGGTCAACGACCCGTTCCCCAACCACAAGAACGTGCTCACCAGCCCGCTCGCGGCCCCGCTGCCGCACCTGGGCGCGAGCAGCACGGAGATCGTGATCGTCAGCTACAACTTCAGCGACGGCGGCGCCGAGTCGGGTTACGGCTCCAACCCGCTTTATTATGGTGTGATCCGGATCCTCGACACCCGCAATTGCGATCAGCTGGAGACCATCCACGACCCCGACAACAAGATGATCGGCGCCACCCCGCCCGCGATCGGCGACCTCGACGGCGACGGCGTCCCGGAGATCGTCACCCACCGCGCCGGCACCGGCGTCATCGCCTTCAAGTGGGACGACGGCCTGCAGAAGTACAAGACCTGGTGGGTCGCGCTCAACACCGGCGTCGTCAACACCATTCGCTGGGACGGCCCCTCGATCCACGACCTCGACAATGACGGCTTCCCGGAGGTCATCTCCGCCTCGGCCGTCTTCGACGGTGCCACCGGCGACCGCCTCAACGCCGGCCAGCTGATCCCCGGCGCCGGCGCCGGCGTCATCCCCGTGCTCGGCGACCTCGACAACGACGGCAACATCGAATTGATCGCCGGCGCCGTGTGGCGCTGGAACATCGGCATGGACAAGTGGGAGATGGCCTATCCCGGCGCCCCCGCCAACCGCCATTACGGCTTCGCCGACTTCGGCACCCCGGGCGCCCTGCCTGCCGACTTCGACCCCACCAAGCTCGACGGCAAGGCCGAGATCGTCACCGTCGGCGGCAACCTCGTCCGCCTCCATACCCTCAGCGGCCAGCTCCTCCTCCAGGGCGCCATCGGCAGCGGCGGCCCGCCCACCATCGGCGACTTCGACAAGGACGGCTTCCCCGAGATCGCCGCCGCCGGCGGCACCAGCTACGTCGTCTACGACCTCGAGTGCAAGAACGCCGGCCCCGGCTGTATCGGCAACTACGTCCGCTGGTCCCGCCCCTCCCAGGACGCCTCCTCCGCCACCACCGGCTCCTCCATCTTCGACTTCGAATTCGACGGCCAGGCCGAGGCCGTCTACGGCGACGAATGCTTCACCCGCGTCTACGAGGGCAAGACCGGCGAGGTCCTCTATTCGTCCTACCGCACCTCCTGCACCTGGTACGAGAACCCGATCGTCGCGGACGTGGACAATGACCAGAACACCGAGATCGTGATCGGCTCGAACGCCAACTGCAACGTCGCCTGCCCGACCATCGACCCGATTCATCGCGGGGTCCGCTGCCTCGCGGACGCAGATTGCGGCGGCGGCACCTGCAACGCCGGCTACTGCCGCTGCGCCGACATCAAGCAGTGCACCGCGGGGCACGTCTGCGCCGCGCCCCCGGCGGGCACCCCTGGCGCCGGCAACACCTGCCGCGCCGAGCACCCGCTGGGCGCCAAGAAGACCGGCGTCCGGGTCCTGCGCGACACCCTCGACCGCTGGTCGTCCTCGCGGGCCATCTGGAATCAGCACGCCTACAACATCACAAACGTCGCCGACGACGCCACGATCCCGCAGACCGCGAAGTGGAACCAGAACTTCCTCGACCCGAAGCTCAACAACTTCCGGCAAAACGAACAGGGTGACATCCCCCCGACCGCGCTCGCCGACATCACCAGCGACCAGGTCGGCTGCATGCTCATGGGCAACGTCTCGGTGCTCTCGGCCGAGGTGTGCAATCGCGGCACCAAGACCGTCGGCGCCGGGCTCAAGACCGCCTTCTACCAGGGTGACCCCAAGGACGGCGTCGTCCTCTGCGTCGCCCAGACCGTCGACGCCCTCGACGTCGAGAAGTGCGTGACCGTCTCCTGCGAGGCCAACGGCGCCGTCATGGGCGACGTCCAGGTCAACGGCAACGACGACGGCATGGGCGGCAAAAACGCCCTCGAGTGCATCTATACCAACAACGACGCCAAGGCCACACCGATCGAGTGCAAGTGACCTGAGCGCCCGCGGCCGCCCCGCTCAGGGGCGGCCGAGCCCGGGCCCACATCCTGCCGGCCCCGCGGTGGCAGGTTCCTCACCGCGGACATGCAAACATCGAGCGCCTGCACCGCAGGCTCATGCATAGCACCGCCCACTATGCGCGCACTGTGCTGAGCATGGTGTTCGCCAAGGGCAAGCTGTGGGACGTGACCACCCGCCGCAATCCGGCCCAGCGTGCAGCCCGCTTCGAGGAGCGAGCCGTCGAGCGCTTCCTGTCCCCCGACGAGCGCACGCGCCTCGAGGCCGAGCTCGCCAAGGCCGCCTCGATCAACCCCTGCCAGTCCGGCTACATCCAGCCCGACGCCATGTGGGCCATCCGCCTGCTCGCCCTGACCGGCATGCGGCACAGCGAGGTCTGCGACCTCAAATGGAACCAGGTCGACTGGAACCGCGGCATCCTGCGCCTCCCCGACAGCAAGACCGGCAAGCGAGACATCGTCGTCTCCGACGCCGTGATCGCCCTGCTCCGCGAGATCGCCGCGGCCAAGAACCTGCCGAAGCGCGGCCGGGGCGGCTGCTCACGCACCGGCGACAAACTGCACAGCCTCGGCCGCACCTGGCGTCGCCTCCGCGAGCTCGCCGGCATGCCCGACCTGCGCATCCACGACCTCCGCCACTCCGCCGCCAGCGACGCCATCATGCAAGGCGTCCCCCTGGAGGTCGTCGGCAAGATGCTCGGCCACCGCAACTACAAGACCACCCAGCGCTACGCCCACATCGCCGACACCGCCCTCCGCGACGCCGTCAACCTCACCAGCAAGACCATCCTACAGTCGTCAGGCAGCTCATCCTAACCCCACGTACCCAGTACGGCTAGCCAGAGGGCCACCGACCGCGAGTCCCCGGCCATGCCCCCCATGTTTGGATAAAACCAGGAGAAGAACCGAAGAACCAGACGAGGACGAGAAGGACCTTCCGCGATACGCCGCAGATCTCAACTAATCGAGGTCAGTGCGGGGGGTTGTTCGGGTTGGAGAGCGAGGTGTCCCCGGGCTCCGCTATGGGTCAGGTAGCGCTGCCAAGTTCGGCCACGACGTAGCGAGGGTCCTTCAAGATGTTCACACTAACGAAAGTGTCCACTCGACGACCCAACTCTGTCGGGATTGCCCGCACCCCACCCTTGTAAACAGCTTCCGCAACCACAAGAGCGTGGTCGGCGAGTTTTTTCGCGCGTACCGCTTGTACTGTATTCGTGCCCCAGTCCCCCTTGGGGGCCGCACTCTCCCAAAGGAGATCAACGTCTCCTCTCGGGGTTAGTCCTGCGCCGGATGCTTCCTCGGCTCTAAGTACTGCCTGCCTATGATCATAAATTTCGATGGACTGCCGGAGAATGCTGAGATCCCCGTAGTCCAAGCTGTTCACTATCGGCCAGAGCAGCGCCCCCAGGTCCTCCTCATAGAATTCGAGGGTGAGCGAGTTGAACGCCGCGTTGAAAAGCAACCGGCGTTTTCCCTGATTCGAGGTGTCTTTACAGGCATTCGCAAATGTTGTCAGCGCCTTCCACACATCTTGATTTGAAGGCATCGGTGATTTGGCACCATCCCTCCGAAGCTGCAACCGCGCCCGAACCTCGCTTCCAATGGCGGCTATGGCTTCAGCCCTGTGTTCCTCGTCCATCTTGGACCGTTCGTCGATATGAGCTTCTAGGGCGGCGACGGGGTCCTCGGAAAAAATCGCCTTGATGAACTCTTCGCACTCGGAGTCGAACATGGGTCACAGGGTACCGGCCACCCACCTCGAGCCGCAAGCACCCAGAACGTGGTTCGGCGGGGATCCGCCTGGGCCATGACGCTTGGGCGGCTTGTAGTTCGCGGAATCCGCGAGACCGAGCGCCACGCGGCACTTGCACGTTGGCGTCGCACTCCGGGTCTTCCAAACAAAGCCTCGCTGCCACGAGGTCGATGTGGGCGAGATCATGCGACAACGCACGGCTCTGAATGAACGAGCACTACGCCCGAAGTGCAAAACTAGTCGTCCTTACCGCTCATATGTTCGCAATAGCTGCAATAGACACCAAATTCGAAGGATAGCTCGGTGCTTTCGCACTCCGGGCAATGAAGTGCGTAAGAATCGCCACGAGCACCTTCAAAATACACGACGACATGACCATCTTCCCTGCGGACCGATTCGGGTTCGCCGGGAATATCGACATCCACTCCGCAATCCTCACAATATGCATTCTCCAATAATGCGATCTCCCCGCAGCGCCCACACTCTCCATCGTCTAGACCCGGCTGCTCTTCAAGCTCGATGGTGCGAGTGTAGACAACCTCCCGGATCTGATCTTTCGGGATATCAGCGATTATCACAAAAAAATCTCTCAGCGCAGGGTGAACCGAAATTAGCCCGCCATCGCCGACCGAGACCAAGCCAAGAATTTGCAGTTTCCGTATTACGACCGGAGAAAACTCAGAGCTAAACGAGCTGAAATTCTGGGCCAAGCGGAACATGACTTGCCGTTCACCGGACGATAGAAGTATGGCGTGCTCAGCAAGGCAGCGTTTGAGTGCTGCAGCTTCAGGCAGATCGCTTCCGGCATCACTGATATCCAAATCTAGACCGTCTGACACTTCTCCCGCATGATAGTAATAGATGTATGCTCCCCATACGGTTAGCGTAAGAGCATGGTGGCCGCACTGCCCTGCAATTTGATGGAGAATATCGTCAGGAGCACGAACCCCGAGAGTTTTCAGAAGTTCGACAGCCTGTTCCGGAGAGAGATGCTCAAGGGAGTCTTCCTGATAGGAGCTTCCCTCCCAAGGTTTCAGATCTACCACGGGATATCGAGAAGTAATGAGTACTGAGCATGCCTCATGGCCACTCACCACCCGGCGCAGAAACGCTTTTAAGCGCTTGTCCGGGATGGATCCTCGCAGGTCGCCATCTGAACCGGGAGACTGAACACGTTCAAGGCCGTCTAACAACACCAAGGCTTTTCTGCCCATTGATCCAGCTTGCCACGTTACCATGGCTGACATCATGCGGTCGACACTTTCATCGTCGTAGAACGACCAAACGAAAATAGCAGCATCATCATGGGTTTGCGAAAGCCACTCCGCAAAACGCTCAATGATGGCCGTCTTCCCAGACCCGCCTAATCCTCGAAAGGCCCAGCATCGCCTCTTGGACTTGTTCTGCCACCAGATTTGAAGAGCGTCAAGTGTCTCACTTCGGCCCACAAAATGATTGGCCCTCTGTAAAGGATGAACGATGCTAATCCATGGCGCGCGAAAAACGCGCTCGCCACCATCTCTCTGTGTCACCCGGAACTGCCTAGCGACTTCTACGGCCAATGATTCAAGTTCCTCTGAGCGCGGTCGAGCACGGCCAAGTTCCGCGAGCGCAAGCTCTTCAGCTTCGCTCTTCCATAACCGTAGCAACTCGGCTGGGTGTTTGCTGTGCGCATCATCGACAGTCTTGCCATGGATCGCGCATAGCCAAATTCCATTCGACAGGCTTTTCCTCTCCTCCGAGGATTGGTCGGGATTGTACCTTGGCCCTCGCTTAGACGCAGCGTGGATATGGGCGGCGATTCCAACGTTTGATGCTTTTTCCGGATCGCCTGGTCCCACGGTCTGCGCACGGCAAAGTGGCATTGAACAACGAAAGCTTGCGCGCTTCGCTAGAGTATCTTTAGTTGATTCCGAGAATTCGTCTCGCTTGTCCACTGGATCCATGACAGCAAACTTTCTGTTTTGCGTATATAGAGAACGGATGTTCAGGATCCTTACATATACCCCCATCGTTGGTGCGCGTGTGGCGCGGATGAGTTCAATGGCGACAGGATCTGTCGGGGCTGGAACGGCGGGCGCCTCAGCGCGCGCCCTAACCGGGTTCGAATGCGTGAACCGCCGCCCTGGTGCTCCAACGCAGCACCTCCATGCGGATGCCTCAATTTCCGAGGAAACCCCGCGAACGAAGGGCCGAGACGGCGTCTTGCAGCGTTTTTTGGAGCTCGCCGACGAGGCGAGCGCCGCGGGCGAACTTCAGCTCGCGCACCAGCGCGAAGACGACACAAGCTCGAAAAGATTGGCCCCGAGGGCCATGGTCGAGGCCAAAATCGGTCTCGACCACGCGGCGATTCGCAGGGCACAGGTTGGCCCAGAGCAAGGCGTGATCCCAGGCTTCGGGGTGGTCGCCCGCGCACTCCAGATCGACGAGGCGGGCCGAGGCGCCATCCACAATCACGTTCCGTGGCAGCAGGTCTCCGTGCGAACGCGCGAGGATAGGCCAGGTCCTCAGGGCGGCGATTGCGAGTGCCGCGTCGTCGAGGTCGATCAGGTCCAGGGCGGCACCGCGTGCGAGGCCCTCGGTGCACCAGCCGAGGCCATCACACGGATCCTCGAGCAGACGCGAGCGCATCTCTGCCAGGGTCCTGCTGTCCGGGACGAAGGATGGCCGGGGAGTCGTGGTCTGGGCGAGACGGTGGCGGGCCCGTAGCACTGCCGCCACCACGGTCGGGTCCACGTCGCGGGCGAGGCGACCAGGGACGATGGCCGCGCCTGCGATCCGCGCTAGCACCATCCAGCGCGGTCCTGAGGCCAGAAGTTCGGGTGTCACGCCGCCCTCGCCAGAAGCGGCGAACGCGGAGAGCAGCTTCTGCTCACGCTCGAAGTACCAACCCCACGGAGGCTCGGGCCGAGCCAGCCACTTGACCACCACCGAACGACCGTCGAGCGAGGCCGAGAGCACATGGCACTTGAGCGAGCGTGCCAACACGCCATGCACGTGCAGCGTTGGGAGCTGTTCGCGCAGAAGACCGAGGATGTTTGTGATGTCGATACAGCTCATTCTAGGCTTCGACCTCGTCGAGGCTGCCATCGGTGGACGCCACCTGATGCATCGCCCGAATGCTCTGCATCGCGCAACACAGGCGCCCCGAAGGGCGACCTGGCGCACACGCGTCGCCGGAATCGGGCCTACCGCTCATGAGTGACGCTGCGCAGGAAGACCGGGCGAGGCGTTCGGGAGCTACGGCGACCGAGTGTGAGCGCCGATCAGCGCAGCGAGCCGGTGACGCGCATCGAATAGCGGCCGGTCACGGACATGGTCATGGCCACACCCTCCTGCACGAGTTCCCCCGAGATCGTCATCGCCCCCTGCGAGGTCCCGTCCAGGTCCACAGCACGATCGAGCGAGCGCCGGACCGTCCCCTGAACACCCATGCTGACTTCCATTGGTCGATTGTCCTCGTCGAGCATGGTGCCGCGGATCTCACCGATCGACTCGATGACGGCGACCTTCTCGCCCTGCTGCACCTCGACCGAGAGCAGGGTGTTCTTGACCTCGCCGCTGGCCGACGTGAAGTCACCGCCGAGCCAGCGCCGAAGTTCAGGCCCGGACTGCGTCCAGGACTCACCCACCTTGACCGCGGTCGGGTACATCGAGTCGTAGATCGGCGGGTCCTTGAGGAGCCGCGCCTGCTGTTGCGTTGCAGCGGCCCCCTCGATCGTGCGAGTCCACTGGCCGCTGACGTGCTCGATCGTCTCGGCCCGTCCATGGAGAGGCCCATTCGTGTCGTCGTTCGTGGTCTCGACCGTGCCGTCCGGCATCGTCATCCGCATGTTCATCACGGATTTGTCGAGCACATGGTTCAGGCGCCCCTTGCGTACCTGGCCATCGCTGGCCTCAAGGATCTCGAGATCGTCGGTGCTCTGCACGCGGAGCGTCTGGGTGCCCGAGAAGGAGAGCGGGCCGGCCTTGAACGTCACCTGCGCGTCCGACATGGTCAGGTCGAGCTCGGCACGGCGGGTTGCACCTTTCACCGGAGCGCCCCGCAAGTTGTAGGTGTCGGCCGAGGGTGGTCCCGAGCTCTTGGCTGGATCGCCCTGCGCAGCGTTGCCGCCCTGGGCCGGGGCTGGCTTCGATGAGTCACAGGCGAGAACGAGTGCGGCGGCGAGGGCGATATAGAGCTGTGGCGATGACATAGGGCTCCCTGGTGAGAGATCCGGTTCTAGCGGAGTTGACTGCCCATGGCGAGCGCCGTTCTCGCCGCTTCGGATGGTCGTACGACGGCATGCTCATATTTCCTGCTGGTGAAGCCCGTCGTAATACTGTGAGCGGCGCGCCTCGGCGTGCTGGCCGAGTTTGTCATGGGCGACCGCCACGACCCCTCGAGACTGGCCACCCCGAACAAGAAGGCGCGAGCGCAACAGGATCCGCGGTTCGGAGACTGGGATGTGGTCGACGGACTTGCTCGCCGAGCGCCGCCGCCGGCGGTCCGTTGCCTGGTGCTCGGCCCGGCGGTTCGAGGCCCGCGAAGAGGCCCGTGCCTGCGGTGTCGCGCCCGCGCGGTGCACCGGGCGTCCGGTCTTTAGATCATGCTCCGGCCGCGGTGGGTGGCCCTGCGTGAGCCATTGCGGACGCCCACGACGCCGGCCGGGCGTGACACGGCCGCGACGCCCGATCGGCACCGATTGGGGTACCATCGGGTCATCCTCGAGGCCCTGTTGACCAGCCCCAGCCCCAGCCCCGCTGCCGTGAACCCGCTCCTTGACGAACTCACGCGTCTGCGTGAAGCCACCGCTGCCGACCCCGAGCTCCGCGAGGCCTTGTGCCGGGTCGAGGCCGGCCTGCGCCAGGCGCAGATGGCGGTCGAGGGCGCGGCGCGGGGCCGGGGCGTGTTCCTCTCGAACATGGGTCACGAGCTGCGAACGCCGCTCAACGCGATCCTCGGGTTCTCGCAGCTGCTCCGCCAGGACCGCAGCCTCAAGGCCGAGCATCAGACCCACGTCGACATCATCCATCACAGCGGCGAGCTGCTGCTCGCCCTCATCAACGACCTGCTCGACCCCTCGCGCCAGGACACCGAGCACGGCCGCGCCAGCACCGCCTTCGACCTCCTGCAATGGGCGGATGACCTCGAGGACATGTTGTACCTGCGGGCCGAGCGACGCGGCCTGCGGCTCCGGGTCCGCCGCGACCCCGACCTTCCGCGACAGATCCGCGTCGACGGCCCCAGGCTGCGCGAGCTGTTCCTGCTGCTGCTCGGTAACGCCATCAAGTTCGCGCGTCCCGGCGAGCTCGGTCTCACGCTGGCGTGCACGCCCGACGAGGGCGACCCGCAGCACGGCCGGTTGAGCGTGGTCCTGGCGATCCCCGGCCTCGGCAAGGCCGACCTCGAGGCCTTCGTGCGCAGCACCAGCGCCGCGCTCTCCGGCCCGATCGCGCAAGCCGGCGCGATCGCTGGCTCGCTCGTCCAGGCCGGCCAACGCGCCCCCACCGGGCCGGTC